>JBAUWJ010000086.1:0-1944 GCA_049583715.1 Arenicellales bacterium
GGCTGGGGCTCGCTGTTCGTGGCCCGCAGCCTGGAGTACCGCGGCGGCCGTCTCGCTGTCCAGCAGGCCTTCCGAGTCGAGGCGGCGGAGCTCGACGGCAGCCTCCTGCGCGGAGAATGCAGGGCGACAAACCCGGGGCTCTGACCCGCACCACCGTTCCATCGCTCGAAGGTGAAGCGTAAGGCTTCACGGACGTCTTCGCCGAAGTCGAGACGCTGCAGCAGCATCTCGCCCACCTCACAGCCGGACGCGAAGTTGTGGACGGCCCAGTCGTGCGCGCCCGTGTGGATCATCTGTTCGATCTGCTCGCGCTCCTCCGGCGGATGGCCGGCGGTTGCGAAGGCGAGGACGTCCCGCATCACCTCGGCGGGATTGGCGGCGTCGTGGATCAGGGTCTGGGCGCGGATGGCGATCTCATCGCCGAAAACCGTCGCCACCTCGTGGGCGTGCCCGGTGCAGCCGATATACCGCAGCAGCGCCACCCAGTAGATGGTTTCGCGCAGCCCGGGCCCGAACCCGGCAACCTCGCTCATCCACGAGGCCAGCAGGCAGGAGCGGAGCTGCGATTCCAGGGGCTGGCCGAAGGCATTGTCCTGGGCCAGCGCGAACGTGGCGACGAGCTCGCCAAGACGCAGCTTGGACTCGAAAATAGGGAGACCTCCCGATGTTTGCCCCACCCGGCTACCCTAGCATTAATACCGCAGTTTCACCCATCCATCAACAATTTGCCACCGCTAAAGGGGACCATCACCATGAGCCAATTCCATCAACCCATCAAGGTAGGCGTCATCACCGACATGACGGGTCCGCTGTCCTTCCTGGGACTCGCCAACGCCAACGTCGCCAAAATGGTCGTCAATGACATCAATGCCAGGGGCGGCTTGTTGGGGCGGCAGATTGAGCTGTATCTCGAAGACAGCGCCACGGACGACAGTGTCGCAGAAGCGAAATCCAGAAAGCTCGTTCAGGAAGTCCAGGTGGACGTGCTCCTGGGCGGCATCTACAGCTCGACCAGGCAGGCCATAAAGCGACCCGCCGTCGAGGAGAACGGGAAGCTCTACATCTATCCGGAGCAATACGAAGGCGAGGAATGCCACCCGTTGATCTTCTGCACCGGGCCGGTGCCGGCGCAGCAGGTCGAATCCCTGATTCCCTGGCTGATGAAGAAGACCGGGGCGAAGAAGTTCTACTGCCCTTCGGCCGACTACATCTGGCCACACACCTTGAACCGGAAGCTGCGTGAGGCGGCGACGCCGCTCGGCGGCTCGATCGTCGGCGAGGAGTATTATCCGCTCGACCACACCGACTACGGCGCGACGATCGAAAAGATCCTGTCGAGCGGCGCCGAGGTGGTGTTCAACACGATCGTGCCTCCCGGGCTGGCGCCGTTCCTCGAAGCCCTGCACGAGTCCGGCTTCACAAGGCGCGGCGGGCATCTCGTGTGCACGTACTTCGAGGAGAACATGCTGAACCTCTTCCCGCCGGAGCTGGTGGACGGGATGTATAGCTGTCTCGACTACTACCAGGGCGTCGGCGATCCCTTCAGCAAGAAGCTGCTCAGCCGCTACGACGAGCTCTATCCCGGGAGCTCCAAGTTCACCGCAGGCAGCGCGAGCACGGGCATGTATCGCGGCTTGAAGCTCTGGGAGGGCGCGGTGCGGGAGGCGGGGTCGCTGAACCAGGACGATGTCATCAGGGCGCTCGACCACGCGAAGATCGCAGAGGGGCCGGGCGGCCCGGCAGAAATGGTGCCCGGTCAGCATCACGTCCGGATGAACATGTACATCGGTCAGGCGAGGGGCGGCAGGTTCGACATCGTCGAGAACCTCGGTGTCATGGACCCGAAGGAGTGCATGCAGGGCGTGAAGTGAGCGACCACGGCCCGTCGGCCTGGAGGCAGGGTACGCGAGGAGCGGCGTCTGCCCCAGCCGGTGGCCCTGGTAC
>JBAUWJ010000087.1:0-2516 GCA_049583715.1 Arenicellales bacterium
CGCACGTCGAGGTACACCTCCTCGCCGGGCAGCTTTCTCTGGTCCAACAGCACCAGGCGGTCGTCCCGCCACTGCACCGCTTTGAACGGCTCGTCTTCGATGAGCATGGAAGGCATGGGAAAAGTCATTCCAGAAAAATTCATCTTACCAAAAGGCATGGTAATGGAAGTTCATTGTGGGTCGGAATTCATTCCGACATTGTTTATAGCCGGAATAAATTCCGACCCACAGGGAAGTGGGGAGTGCCGGAGATTGTCTGGAACGAGATCCGGCCGACCCACAGGGAAGTGGGGAGATCCGGCCGACCCGCAGCTCCAACTGACCTGTGCTTGTGCACTGCCGGGCACTGACGTATCTTTCGCCCATGACGGAGCAAGTCGACGCATTGATCCACGCCAGGTGGGTCATTCCGGTGCAACCGGATTGCCGGCCCCTGGTGGACCACACGGTGGCTGTCAGCCAGGGACGCATCCGCGACGTCATTCCCACGAGCCTCGCCAAGGAGCGCTTCACCGCGAACCGCGAAACCCGTCTTGCCACCCACGCCCTGATCCCGGGCCTGGTCAACGCTCACACGCACGCGGCCATGACGCTGTTCCGGGGCATGGCGGACGACCTGCCGTTGATGGTGTGGCTCAACGAGCACATCTGGCCGGCCGAGCAGAAATGGGTCGACGAGGAGTTCGTGCGCCTGGGCACCCGCCTGGCAATGATCGAGATGCTGCGCTCCGGCACGACCTGCTTCAACGATATGTACTTTTTCCCCAACGTCGTGGCGGACTGCGCCGAGGCCCTCAATATCCGCGCGAGCGTCGGCCTCATCGTGCTGGATTTCCCCACTGCCTGGGCCCAGGACGCCGAGGACTACCTGCGCAAAGGCACGCAGCTCCACGACGAGCTGAAAGACCTGGAGCTGGTGACCACGGCCTTCGCTCCGCATGCGCCCTACACGGTATCCGACGGCCCCCTTCGCAAAGTGCGCATGCTGGCCGATGAATTGAATGTCCCTGTCCACATGCATGTCCACGAGACCGCGCACGAGGTGGAGGAATCCGTCAGCCGCAACGGCGTACGGCCTCTCGAGCGCCTGAGCCGCCTGGATCTGCTGAACGACCACCTGCTGGCGGTGCACATGACGCAGCTCCTTCCCGCCGAGATCCAGGCGATCGCGGCAGCCGGCGCACACATCATTCACTGCCCGGAATCCAACCTCAAGCTCGCCAGCGGCATGTGCCCGGTCGCGGCGCTGATGAACGCCGGCGTGAACGTGGCGCTCGGCACCGACGGCGCCGCCAGCAACAACGATCTCGACATGTTCGGCGAGATGCGCACCGCGGCCCTCCTCGCCAAGGGCGTCAGCGGCGACGTCACCTCCGTTCCGGCCCACGCTGCCCTGGAGATGGCGACCATCAACGGCGCCCGGGCGCTGGGGCTCGACGATCTCATCGGCTCCATCACGCCCGGCAAGGCAGCGGACCTGGTTGCCGTCGACCTCGCGGCCCCCGCCACGACCCCGGTCTACGACGCCGCGGCACAGATCGTCTACGCCGCCGGCCGCGACCAGGTCAGCCACGTCTGGGTCAACGGCCGCCCGGTGGTCGAGGACCGACGGATGAGCCGCATCGACGAGAGCGAGTGGACGAGAGAGGCGGTGAGGTTCAGCGAAAAGCTGGCGGCATTTGACAGGCACGAGGCGACCCCATGACCAACGTCGACGCCCAGGAAATCGAGAAGTTCGAGAAGCTCGCCTCGCGCTGGTGGGATCCCGAAGGCGAGTTCAAGCCACTGCACGACATCAATCCGCTGCGCCTGGCGTTCATCAACGAGCGCACGCCGCTGGCCGGAAAGCGCGTGCTGGACGTGGGCTGCGGCGGCGGCCTGCTCTCCGAAGCCATGTCGGCCCTCGGCGCCCGGGTCACCGGCATTGACAAGGGCGAAGGACCCCTCGTCGTCGCCCGTCTGCACCTCAAGGAGAGTGGGCGGGACGTCGAATACCACGCAGCGTCCGCTGAAGAGTGGGCCGAAGTGCGCCCCGGCGAGTACGACGTCGTCACCTGCCTGGAGCTGCTCGAGCACGTCCCCGATCCCGCCTCTACCGTTGCCGCCTGTGCGCGCCTCGCGGCGCCCGGCGGCGCCGTGTTCTTCTCGACTATCAATCGCAATCCCAAGGCCTGGCTGCTCGCCGTGGTCGGTGCCGAATACGTCATGAACCTCCTGCCCCGCGGTACCCATGACTACGCCAAGCTGATCAGGCCCTCGGAACTCGATGCCTGGTGCCGGAGCGCCGGTCTCGAGATCGAAGAGATAACGGGCATGCACTACAACCCCGTCACGCGGAAGTACCGGCTGGCACCGGGGCTGGATGTCAACTACCTCGCCTACGCCCGCTCCAACGATGGCTGACGCGGATACGGTGCTCTTCGACCTGGACGGGACCCTGGTCGACACCGCACCGGACATGGGCTACGCCCTCAACGCTCTGCTGGGCGAACAGGGCCGGGAGCCGCTGGCGGCGG
>JBAUWJ010000088.1:0-12941 GCA_049583715.1 Arenicellales bacterium
TCTGCCGGAATTCCGGCCTATCTCTCTTCCACCGCGCCCGCGGTCCGGTCCGAACCGGTATCACCGGTCGTCGCCTCCTTGCTTCCCGCCCTGGCGGCCAGCTTGGCCTGCCGCTTCACCTCGCGCTTGACTGCCTTGGCCTTGGCGCGCTGGTTGCGTTCGAAGGAATAGTTCGGCTTACGCGGCATCGTCGGATCTCCTCATCGGCTGAACGCCTCACGGCGCGCACTGGGGCGTCCTGTCCACGGACGGCCTCTGGCGCTCCTTTTTCTGGACGAATGGGGCTTCCCGGGAGCCCCGAGCCGCGCCGTCGTCTTCCCTGACTTGCCCGGCACGCCGCGTGCAGCGACTTTTGCGCCCGACCCTTCACGCTGGCGCTGTCCACCCTGGCGGTCACCGCCGCTTGCCGGTTCCAGCCCGACGACGATGCCGCGCTCCAGGCTGCGGCCGGTCAGGCGCTCGATCTGGAACAGCTTCGAGCGGTCCTCGGGCGTGACCAGGGAGACCGCCGTACCCGTCGCCCTGGCACGGCCGGTCCGACCGATCCGGTGGATATAGTCCTCGGCCACCGTCGGAAGGTCGAAGTTGATGACGTGGCTGATGGTCCGGATATCCAGGCCGCGGGCCGCGACATCGGTCGCGACCAGCACCCGGACTTCGCCGCGGCGCATCTGCTCGACGGTGCGCTTTCGCGCCGCCTGGCTCATGTTCCCGTGCAGCGCGGCGGTCGAGTGGCCCTCGGCGTCGAGAGACTTGGCCATGCGCTTGGCCCCGTGCTTGGTGGCAGTGAACACCAGCGCCTGCGTCACCGCGGGCTGTGCCAGGTAGTGGGCGAGGAGCCGGCGCTTGTGGGCGACGTCATCCGCCTGGTGCATGTGCTGGGCGATATCGGCGTGTGTGTCGCGGTTCACCGCGAGCTGGATCCGTTCGGGGTCGCTCATCAGCGCCTTCGCGACCTTCAAGACTTCGCCTTCCAGGGTGGCCGAGAACAGAAGGGTCTGCCGCCGCGCGGGCAGCGCCGCCGCGATGGTCTTCACCGGTCGGATGAAACCCATGTCCAGCATTCGGTCCGCCTCGTCCAGGACGAATACCTCCAGGCGCGAAAAGTCCACCCTGCCCTGGCCGATGTGGTCGAGCAGCCGGCCCGGCGTGGCGACCAGGATATCCAGCGGTTTCCCCAGCAGGCGGTGCTGCGGCCCGTAGGAGACCCCGCCCACCAGGCTGCCGCTTGAGAGGTTGCAGTACCGCCCCAATTGCTCGATCGCCTCGCCGATCTGGATCGCGAGCTCGCGGGTCGGCGTCAGCACCAGCGCCCTGGGGCCGGCGCCACGTTTCCCGCAAGGCTCGAGCAGCATCTGCAGGATCGGCAGCACGAACGCGGCGGTCTTGCCAGTGCCCGTCTGCGCGCAGGCCATCAGGTCCCGGCCCGCCAGTATCGACGGTATCGCCCGGCTCTGTATGTCCGTGGGTTGATGGAAGCCGCTTTTGACCACGGCCTTGAGCAGTCTGGGATCCAATCCCAATTGTTCGAATGACATATATATAGTGCACCATCCGCCTGTTTCCGGGCGGATCATTGTGTAGATAAACAAACCAACGGGATGGCTTCGCGTTTGAAGGCGATGCCTCACCTGGTTCACTCGGCGGCTCGGCCGGGGCCGGCCGTACGTTGCCAACCAGGGAAAGGTATCAAAACCGTTCGGAAGGGCCAGAAACGCAGGGATCCCCCTTCGGGGACACGCGGACTATACGGGCTTCTCGACCGAATAACCAGCGCAATTGAAGGCGCCCGGGCGACGCGCAACAGCTCGAAGCGCTTGCATTTGCCGGGGATCGCGTTCAGCGACCAACCGGCCAAACCCACTTCCAGCATCACCATCACCGCCGTGAGCTCTAACTCCGGGAGTCAATCTTCTGCCGGTGATGACGCGCTCTGGTTTTTCGCCCGGCACGGATCGGGAACCTTCGACGTTTACTTCGAGCAAGTGGATTGCGGTAGCCACAAATTCACCAGCAACGATTGCCAGAGCCCGAGCCACTCCCAGACCAGCCAGGACATCCTGCTGCTCAACGGCAGCGTTTGCCTGCGTTTCAATATGACCTACGGTGGATCTGTCGGGGCCCCGACGGTCACGTTCAGTCAGTTCGGCCTTTTCCCGTGCAATTGAAGGAAAACGGAGAAATTCTCCCTGACCCTGATGTATCGAGTTGGGAGCGAAGACCGTGGGAGGGCCAGAGTTCTGATCCGCCCCCGATCCAGTTTTTTGTCGGGCACCGTAAGCACTATACAGACAGCTTGTAGCCCTTCTCCCTGAACAGGCGCACGCAGGCCCGGACTGCCGTGCTGTCGAGCTTGCTGCCGGCCTCCTTTTGCACCTGTTCCAGAGCGGCATCCAGCCCGAGGCCTGTTCGGTAGGGCCGATGCGATGACATGGCCTCCACGATGTCGGCGACCGCCAGGATGCGGGCCTCGACGATGATCTCGTCACCCTTCACTCCGAGCGGGTAGCCCGAGCCATCGAGCCGTTCGTGGTGCTGGTAAATGATCTGTGCCACGGGCCAGGGGAAGTCGACTCCCTTGATGATGTCATAGCCTACCTGTGGGTGGCTCTTGACTATCTCGAACTCGGCGTCGCTCAACCGCCCCGGGCGCGCCAGGATTTCGGCGGGAACATAGATTTTCCCGATATCGTGGATGACACTGGCGACGTGCAGTCCTTCAAGCTGTTCTTCCGCCAGGCCCATTTCCCGCCCGATGGCCACCGCAAGATCCGCGACCCGGCGCTGGTGGCCCCCCGTGTATGGATCGCGTTGCTCGACAGTCGCCGCCAGGGCCTCGATGGCGCTTTCCATGATCTCGCGCAGCTTCACAGCCTGCTTGCCCCGCTCTATGAGGCCGGCCTCATGCTCCTTACGGGTGCGGAGCACGACAACGCCGAAGCCGACATCGTCGGCCAGCTCCTCGAACAGCCCGCTCTCGGTCTCGGTGAAGGCGCTGACCTCGCGGCTGTAGACCATGAGGGCGCCGATTGTGGTGTCCCCGTCGCGGATCGGCAGCGATATGGAACTCGCCAATCCGTGCGCCCGGGCCCGATCCAGCCACGGTGCGAACGAGGCGCGGCTTTCGAAATCATTGACGACCTGGGTCACGCCGGTGCGGATCGCCGTTCCGGTGGGGCCCCGACCCGTGGGCGAGTCATCCCAGGTTGCTTTCATGCCCTCCACGTAGGCAGCCGCTTCGCCCGCGACCGCGGCGGGCACCACCGGTCGTCCCGGTTCGTCCCGGGCCAGGCCGATCCATGCCAGCGGATAGAACTCCGCACCTGCAATCGACTCGCAGCAGGACTGGAACAGTTCCTCTTCACTGCCGGCGTGCACCAGCGCCGAATTGCTCTGACTGAGTGCGCGCAGTGCCCAGTTCATCCGCCGGATCTCCGCCTCGGCGCGCTTGCGTTCGGTGATGTCTTCGTAAATGCCCAGCATGCCGAACACCTTGCCGTCGGCGTCGTGCAGCGGCACCTTGGAGGTGTACAGCCAGACTTGGGTCCCGTCCACCGTGGTCTGCGGCTCCTCGAAGCCGATCTTCGGCGTATCGGTATCCATCACCTGCCTGTCATCGGCGCAGTACCGCTCGGCCTGTTCGCGCCAGGGCAACTGGAAATCGTCCTTGCCCAGGAGGTCCTCCGGTTGCGACATTCCGGCATCCTGGGCAAATGTGGAATTACAGCCCAGGTAGCGTAGCTCCCTGTCCTTCCAGAATATGCGGATGGGCGCATTTTCAACTATGGCGGCCAGCAGGTTGCGGGATGCGCGCAGCGCTTCATCGGTGCGCTTGCGCTCGGTGATATCGCGACCGATACCGTACAGGTACCTGTTCCCCTGAATATCAATGGGGCAGACGTTGAATTCTCCAAACCAGTAGTCGCCGGCTTTCCCGGCGATGCGCATTTCAAATCTGGATGAAGCGTTGTTCGTGACCGTCTGCTCAAAGATTCCCCGGGCTCGCTCCTGGTCCTCCGGATGAATAATGGCCATGAAGTCCCTGCCAATCCATTCCTCCGGCTTCCACTGCGTGATTCGTTCAAACGATGGGCTCAGCACGGCGAACCGGCCATCCGGCCCGATCATGTAGATGACGTCTTCGGCGCGTTCGAAAATGCTGCGATAGCGCAGCTCGCTCTCGCGCAATTTGTCCTCCATCTCCCGCCTGTGTGTCTCTGCGTCCAGCGTATCCAGGGCGAAGGACAGGTCCGCGGCGATCTCTTCCAGCAGTTGGAGTTGATCGGGGTCGAAGAAATCCGGCTCGTCCGTGAACAGCTTGAACAGGCCCGCCACCCTCTGGCCGCGCTTGAGCGGCAGGGTGGTCGAGCCGCGCACGCCGCGACTTACCGCATCTGCGTACCATTGGTCCGAACCCGCTATGGATTCCGGATCGGGCGTGTAGGTGATTTCTCCCCCTGTGAAGGTCGCCGCGGTCGGCTCACTGCGCAGCGCCACCTCGCCGGTGAATTGGCGCAAGGCGGCGACGTCATCCCCGGTCAACCCGTGAAAGGCCACAGGTTTCAGCGATTGGTCGGCGGGGTCCAGCATGCCGACCCATGCCATGGAGAATCGACCCTGCTCCACCGCCACCCGGCATGCCTCGCGGAACAGGTCCTGTGCGTTTTCAGTGTGTACAATGGCGGTGTTGATGCCACTCAGGGTCCTGTACAGCCGGTTGAGCTTGCTGATGGTGCGTTCGGCCTGCTTACGCTCGGTGATATCGCGAATATTGCACTGGATCACCTCGCCGCCGTCCACCTGGTAGACGTTGCTGACGAATTCCACGTCGATATTGCGCCCGTCCACGGTGCGCAGCGGAAGGTCGTCGTAGCGCACGTACCTGTTCTTCTGCAGCTCGACAAATGCCGCCTTGGACGCGATAACGTCCTTGAACGGTCCGATCTCCCACAGCTTCCTGTCCACGTATTGTTCGCGGGTATAGCCGAGCAATTCGATCATGAAGGGATTGACGTCCACTATCTGTCCGCTGTCCACGTTCACAAGCAGGATTCCGTCTCGCGCCGCCTCGAACAGGCGCCGGTACCGGACCTCGGATGAGGCGATCTCGACTTCCGCAGCCTTTCTTTCGCTGATATCGCGGGCATTGACCACGATCCCGGCCACCGCCGGGTCCGCGAGCACGTTCTTCGACGCGGATTCGAGCACCACGTAACGGCCGTCCCGGTGGCGGAAGCGCAATTCGGATACGACGGGTACATCGGGCTGCTCGAGCACCTTCATCATGGCCTGTGTGCCCGCGGCTTTGTCGTCCGGATGCAGAAACTCCAGGAAATTCCGCCCGCGGGCATCGCCGGCCGCGTAACCCCCCAGGCGCGCCAGTGACGGGCTGGTGTAGGTAATGATCCCGTTTGCGTCGACAATGACGACCAGGTCGCTGGCGTTTTCGGTGAGCGCGCGGAAGCGCCGTTCATCGGATTCCACGGCCAGTTCCGCCAGCTTGCGCTCGGTGATGTCCATGGCCGTGCCCTGCAGGCGCACGACGTTTCCGCGCTCATCCCGATGGGCATGGCCGTGAACGGTCATCCAGCGATTGCCTTCCGGCCGCGGGACCTCCAGGTCCAGCTCGAACGGCTCACCGTGCGAGATGCACCGGTCCAAGGCGACGGAGAGCCGGTCCCAGCTTTCCGGCGTATACAGGGACTGTTGTTCCGCGATAGTGGGGGCGGGAAGTGCGGGATCCTTGCCAGCTATGAGATAAAGCTCGCGAGTCCAGGTGACGACGTTCGGTTCGATGTCCCAGGTCCAGCTGCCCAGGCGCGCGATGCGCTGGGCTTCGCGCAGGTGGTGCTCACTGGCCGACAGGGCGTCCAGGCTGCGGCGGGATTCGATGGCGCGGCCCAGCATCCGGGCCACGGTGTCGAGCAGCGCCCGCTCTTCGGCCAGGAACGGACCTTCGGCCTTGGCCGGGCGCTCCTGCCGGTAGCACACCTCGATACGCCCGGCCGGCGCGCCGCCGAGGCGCAGCTCACTGGCCAGCGCCCGGGGGGACTCCCGGAACGTGTCGCCGGCGAATTCGCGGCCCTCGAGGTAGATCCGCACGCAGGTGATGTCCGGATACTGGAAACCTGCGGCGATCACGGGCAGGGACTCGCGCAGCAGGTCCTGTTCCGCCAGATCGGTTCTGGCGGCCAGTGTGGAGATCGAATACAGGCACCGCTGTTCCTTGACGCGCTCGGTCAATTGCAACTGGGTGGTCTTGAGCCGAGTGACGTCGGTGACAGTACCGATCCAGGTCACGACCTGCCCGGCGTCTCCCGCCTGCCCCTCGATGCGCCCCAGCACCCAGACGACGGCGCCATCGGGACGGCGCAAGCGGAACTCCATGGAAAACGGCTGGTTCTGCGCGAGGCAGCGGTCCCGCTCCGCCGTCACCTGTTCCCGGTCATCGGGGTGGACCGCCGCCTCCCAGCCCTTTTCCAGGGCGGCGGCGGGCGCCATGCCGGCCATCTGCGCCCAGCGCTCATTCACGTAGAGGCAACGCCCAGCCGCGTCGGTGTGAAAAATGCCGACCGGGGAGGCCGCCTCCAGGATACGGAACCGCAACTCGCTCTCGCCCAGCAGAGCCTGCGCGAGCGTGTGCTGGCGGCGCAGCTCCGCCGCGGTCATTTCCCGGCTGAGCGCCGGCACGAGGCGCTCCAGATTGTCCTTCATGACGAAGTCGTGCGCCCCGGCCTTCATGAGCTCGATGGCGGATTCCTCTTCGGCGCGGCCGGCCACCACGATGAAAGGCAGGTCGTGCTCGGACTCCTGCAGCACCTTGAGCGCCTCGGGGATGGCGAAATGGGGTATTGCGTAATCGCAGATGACCGCATCCCACACGCTGGCAGAGAACGCCCGGCGCATCGCCTCGGCTGTATCCACCCGCTCGAACTGCGGCTCAAAGCCACCGTCGCGCAGCTCCTGGAGCAGTATCGCCGTGTCTTCCCCGGAGTCCTCGACGAACAGGATGCGAAGCGGCTTGCCCGCGTTGGCTTGTGCCCGGCCCATCATTCAGCCTGGCGCGGCACCGTGGGATTCGCGGGCAGCTCGAGCCCGAGCAGGACTTGTTGCGTGTTCGACAGGTCGCCTACGATCCGGCGCATCGGTTCGGGCCGGGCGCGCACCAGCGTCGGCACGGCGATGATCTGATCCTTGCGGGCGCGCTGCGGCTTCGCCGTGTCCGGCAGTGTGCTGAAAAAGGTCTCCATGGTGTCCAGGACGATGCGCTTGGCGCCGACGGCCGCGACGGCGAACGCCAGCCGGATGAACAATGCCTCCAGGTCGTATTCGCCCGCCTGTACCAGCGATCTCGCCGGCGCTTTCCTCGAAGGTCACCAGTACCCCGGGCTCGCCATGGTCCTGGGCGCCGCGCGCCAGGAATTCGACGCCGAGCAGCGTCTTGCCGGTGCCGGCGTCGCCGCAGATCAGGGCGGGGCGCCCGCGCGGCAGCCCGCCGCTGGTGATCTCGTCGAGACCGCGGATCCCCGACGGGCATTTTGCCAGCACCGCGGGGCGGCGCGCCGCCTGCTTCCGGGACCTGGCTTTGGTCATGGCACCCTCACTCCTGTCATTCTAATCCAGTTTTGTCAAAAATTTGGACAATCTCCAATTCCGAGACTTCCGGGTACAGTATTTGTACCGAACCCAAGATACACATCCGCGTGCTGCTCTCGAGCTACCGCTCTTGCGACGAACGCCCGGCCTGCCGGGGCGCGCGCCTGAAGCCGGAGTCGCCGCTGTGCGTATCGACTCGAAAGCCGCCGCTGATGCCGCGCTGCGCTCGGCCAGCGCTTCATGCCCTCGGGCGCGTCATTGCCCGACGAGACGAGGGTGCACATGCAATATTTGTACAGCAAATTGGAAGCCAGCCATGTTGGCGATCCGGCTACCCCCTGAGGGCATTACGCCGTCGATCCCCATCGACCCGACCAACCCGGTGCGCAGCTCGCGGTCCACCGTCGGGACCATGACCGAGTTGCTAGCGGCGTTCCGGAGCTTCCGTCGGCCACGTATCGGAGAGTCTGTAGCCTGACGGGAAGGGATCAGACGGATCGAGCATCAACTGCTGCACGCCGGTGATCCAGGCCCGGCCCGATATGATCGGCACGATGCCGGATCTGCCGCCGACCATGGTTCCGGAATCGATGGCGCAATGGAATTCCGAGCCGATGATCGAACGGCCGGTAAACCTGTCTCCGGGCTTCATCTCGCCTCTCGCGTGCAGGACGGCCATACGCGCGGAGCAGCCGGTCCCCGTGGGCGACCGGTCGATCTTGCCCGGACGGATGGCCACCGCGTTGGCCCCGGTCAGGATGCCGTTCTCGCGCCGGACGGGCGCCGCGAACTGGCAGAAGGAAATATGATCCCAGCCGCTGTTTTCCGGATGCACGAACCCCAACTGCTCGTTCGCCGCCTTCGTGATCTTGATGCCGAGCGTGGCGAGATCACGCGCCTCGTGCGGCGCAATCGAGAAGCCAAGGGCATGGGCATCGACAATGACAAAGCTGTCGCCGCCGTAGGCGGTGTCCACCGTCAAGGTTCCGATCCCCTCGATCTCGAGTTTCGCGCCGAGCTTGTCGGCAAAGGACGGCACGTTCTTCACGCTGATGCGCTCGGCCTTCCCGTTCCGGCAGGCCGCGGTCACCTCGATAATGCCCCCCGGCGGCTCCAGGACCATCGTGGTCTCCGGTTCCCTCAGCGGGATGATCCCGGTCTCGAGAAGCACCGTCGAAACGCAGATGGAATTGGAGCCGGACATCGGCGGCGTGTCGGCAGGCTCCATGATGATCCAGCCCGCCTGTGCCTTGGGGTTTTTCGGCGGTACGAGCAGATTGACATGGCGAAACACGCCGCCGCGGGGTTCGTTGAGCACGAAGTTACGCAGCGTCTCATCGCGCGCGATGAAGCGCGACTGGTCCCAGACGGTCTCGCCGGGGGGCGGTGCCACACCGCCGATGATGACATCTCCCACCTCACCCTCTGCATGACAGGTGACAACATGTACGATCTTACTTGAATGCATGATCGATCTTTGGTCTCAGCGTTGCGTAGCGGACGACAGGCTGCGGGATGCCACGAATCAATTCCTCATGGGACGTGACCCCCCGGTTTTTCGCATTGCGTCATGCGCCTGGATCGCTTCTATTCGAAGGCATGCGTGATCCGGTGATCCGGGGACAGTATATCGAACTACCGCAATGAGACTGGCACCCGCGGCACAGGCAATTTCGAGTCGATAACCGGACGGACGCCGCGCGAGGTGCGCCGCGAGCACGCCGATTCGATCGTGGCGGACCTGCTCGAGCGCGGCCGGGGTAAGCGGGCGGTGATCACCTTCGACATTGCGTTGAGTGTCGGGGCTCACTGCCCCTTGGTGTGGCGGATAGCCTGAATGGCGCGTATGCTATACTTGTATAGCCCACTGGGAAACAGCCATGTTAGCAATCCGACTACCCCCTGAAATCGAAAAGCGTCTGGATGATCTCGCAAAACGTACCGGCCGCAGCAAGTCCTACTACGCCAGGGAGGCGATCCTGGAGCACCTGGATGATCTCGAGGACTACTACCTGGCCGCTGCGCGTGTAGAGGAGGCTCGTCTGTCATTGGAAGACGTGGAGAAGCGCCTTGGGCTGGAAGATTGAGTTTGCCAGGAGCGTCGAAAAAGACCTGAAGAAGATCGATCCGCATGACGCGAGACGTATTACCCGGTTCCTACGGGAACGCGTCGCCCCGCTCGATGATCCCCGGTCCATCGGCGAGCCGCTTCACGGCCCCGAGCTGGGCAGGTTCTGGAAGTACCGCGTCGGCCATTACCGGATCATCGCGTCTATCGAGGACGGAAAGCTGGTGATTCTGATCGTGCGTGCCGGTCACCGCGACAAGGTATATCGGTAACAGGATCGTCAGCTGGTTCCGAGCTACAGCAAGGAATCCCGTCCGCCAGTCTATTGCAGCTGACGCTCACCGCCCTGAAGTCCCGGCGACATCGTCGGAGCTTCTGGGGTCCATCGTACGACGGATGTACCACCGCGACATCGAGCTGCTCGGCTACGAGTTCGACCACTTCGAGTCGATTTCGCGCCAGGAATCGAAATCGTAACCAAAATATTCGAAATCGGAGCGGAACCTCGCGACGATGCGGGCCGCCAGGTTCTCGTCGTACGCGTACGCGTTCGCAGTCGAGGCATTGCGCCGGGTCAGCGGCGGCAGCTTGGTTCCAAGCGTCTGCCCGAGCATGTCCCAGTCGTCTGTCAGTGACTCAAAACGCAGCCAATGTTGAACTCTGTCGCACGGCAACAATTCCGTGATGGGCGCGTCCCGCATGGCGCCCCGAATGTCGGGCCTGGAATCCGGATCGGAGGCCCAGGACACGTACGCCGGCCAGTCGAGAGTCTTGAGAATCGGCGGATTTCCACGCACGCGTCGATACGCGTAGTGCGAGCGGATTCGATCAAACGGATTCCTGTGCCCGGCAATCAGCCGGTAAGAGGGGTATCGCTCCACCGCCCCTGCATCGTAGAGGTGATAGGCGAAAAGGTTTCGCTTGACCGCCCGAATCAGCGCAGTCGGCGCCTGGGGATCCAGGCGGACCAGCGCTTCCGTGATGGCACGCGATGCAGTGCGCGGCACCTCGAAGAACAGAAGTTGGTAATTGTGCGAAATGAACAATTCGGTGTTGAGTATACTGGTACCGGAACAACGCGGGTCGCACAGCCGTTCCACCAAAGTGAGTGCAGCGGAGCCGGTCCGGATCAGCGAGCAGTTCCCGGGACAGTATATCGAATTCTTTCAAGGAGTCTTCTACCCGCGGCACGCGAGCCGGCGTTCAGTATACTGTCGCCGGAATAGGGACAATCGTCTCGCCTGATTTCCATCCTGACCCCGAAACGAAGCCGGAAACCGATGTCCCACAACGTGATCCGCCTGCGCGGCGCGCGCCAGAACAACCTGAAGAACCTCGACCTGGAGCTGCCGCTGGGGAAGCTGGTCGTGGTCACCGGTGTCAGCGGCTCGGGCAAGTCGTCGCTGGCGTTCGACACGGTGTTCGCCGAGGGCCAGCGCCGGTACGTCGAGACCTTCTCGCCCTACGCACGGCAGTTCCTGGACCGCATGGACAAGCCCGCGGTGGATGCCATCGAAGGCATTCCGCCGGCGATCGCCATCGACCAGACCAACCCCGTGCGCAGCTCGCGGTCCACCGTCGGGACCATGACCGAGCTCAACGATCACCTGAAGCTGCTCTTCGCGCGGGCGGCGCGGCTGTTCTGCGGGGGCTGCGGCCGCGAGGTGCGCCGCGACCACGCCGATTCCATCGTGGCGGACCTGCTCGAGCGCGGCCGGGGCGCGCGGGCGGTGATCACCTTCGACGTTCCGCTCTCCGGCGAGGTGACCGTGGACAAGGTGCGCGCGGAGCTGGCGCGCCAGGGCTACACCCGGGTCGAGCAGGCCGGCGACAACATCCTGCGCGTGACCCAGGACCGGGTGGTGCTGGAAGCGGGCCGCCGCGACCGTATCACCGAATCCGTGGAGGCCGCGCTGCACGCCGGCCGCGGGCGGGTCAGCGTCTTTCCCGTCGACGAGGATCACCGCCCCACACACGAGTGGCGCTACTCCGAAGGACTGCACTGCCCGGACTGCGACCGCGACTACACCGATCCGATCCCCAACTCGTTCTCCTTCAACTCGCCCATCGGCGCCTGCAGCGAGTGCCGCGGCTTCGGCCGGGTGATGGGCATCGACTACCGCCTGGTGATCCCGGACGAGGACAAGACCCTGGCGCAAGGCGCCATCAAGCCCTGGCAGACCGACAGCTACGACGAATGCCAGCGTGACCTGATCAAACACTGCCGTCGCTTCGATGTCCCCACGGACGTGCCGTGGAAGAAGCTCGAGCAAACGGCCCGGGAATGGATCATCCAGGGCGATGCGGACTGGAGCTGGCATTCGAACCGCGGCGGCTGGTACGGCGTAAAGCGCTTCTTCGATTACCTCGAATCGAAAGCCTACAAGATGCACATCCGCGTGCTGCTCTCGCGCTATCGCTCCTACGACGAATGCCCGGCCTGCCGCGGCGCGCGGCTGAAACCGGAGTCGCTGCTGTGGCGTATCGGCTCGAAGGCCGACGCCGACGCGGTAATGTCGCCCGGCCAACGGTTCAAACCTGCCGGCGCATCATTCCCGACCGAAATGCTCAAAAAGCAGCCGGGCCTCAACATGGCCGACGTGACGGCCCTGCCGCTCGGCCGCGTCCGCGAGCTGTTCCAGCGGATTCATCTCCCCGCACCCCTGGACGAGGCCTCGGACCTGCTGCTGAACGAAATCCGCACGCGGCTCGACTACCTGGTCGAAGTCGGGCTGGACTACCTCACCCTCAACCGCCAGTCGCGCACCCTGTCGGGCGGCGAGGTGCAGCGCATCAACCTCACCACCGCGCTCGGCACCTCCCTGGTCAACACCTTGTTCGTGCTGGACGAGCCCAGCATCGGCCTGCACCCGCGGGACATGGACCGGATCATCGGCGTCATGCACCGCCTGCGCGACGCCGGCAACTCGCTCGTGGTGGTCGAGCACGACCCGCAGGTGATGCACTCCGCCGACCGGGTGCTGGACATGGGGCCCGGACCCGGCGAGCGCGGCGGGCAAATCGTGTTTCAAGGCACGACCAGACAGCTCCTGCGCTCGCGCCACTCGCTCACCGCCGACTACCTGAGCGGCCGGCGCCGGGTGGTCACGGATCCCGACGCCGAGCGCGTGCCCGTCGATTCAAGAAGCAAACACTGGCTCACCATCCACGGCGCCGGCGAGCACAACCTCAAGGATATCGACGTCCGCCTGCCGCTGAACCGCCTGGTGGTGGTCACCGGCGTCAGCGGCTCGGGCAAGTCCACCCTGGTGGAGGA
>JBAUWJ010000089.1:0-1686 GCA_049583715.1 Arenicellales bacterium
CGCGCAGCGCGGCCTTGGTCCCCGCCGGCAGGTTCCGGATGAGGATCTGTTCCATGCCGATCACCTCCGATATCAGAGTCATGATATCACCCATGCGGCTGTGATCTACGGCCGCTGGGGTCGCTCGTCAGAGGTCATCGTGGGACCTCGATAGGCAGGGCACCATTTCGGCACGAACAGCCGCAGAACGCCGGTACTCGCCGGACACTGCCGGACAGAGGCGAAGGGCCCCGAACCGGCGTTTCCGCTGGTCAGGGGCCCTTCTGTGCACGTGGTGGCAGGTCAAGGATTCGAACCTTGGTAGCTTTCGCGACGGATTTACAGTCCGCCGCCCCCGCGGTGTTGACCTGCCGGTATGCCGTCCGGACCGGAACTTCGGCACGGATTCCGCACGGCTCTCGCCCACGACGAGCCCGCCCCCGCAGAGGCTCTGCCGGGTTGGGTGTCCCCCTGCCGGCGGAGCGTTCTCATATGGCGGGCCCTGGCACCTTCGCCGAAAAGACGCACCTGTGGCCCGACGGTGCGGCCGGGGGCGATGCCCCGCTGGGCGAGCCGGGTGCGCAGCCACTCGGCGATGGCGATCGCCGCCAAGAGTTAACAGACACGCCCTAGGAGTCCGGGTACGGATCGCTTCCGGCCCGGCCAGGGCTGCTCTCACCCATTTGGACGGCAGCGGTCAGCGGTCGACGCGGGCGCCGCCGCCGCCGGCCAGCTTGAGGACTTCGGCTCTGGTTGCCATGGTGGTGTCGCCGGGCGTGGTCATTGCCAGTGCACCGTGGGCGGCGCCGTACTCCACCGCGGTCTGGAGGGGTTCGCCCGTCAGCAGGCCGTAGATCAGTCCGGACGCGAAGGAGTCGCCCCCGCCAACGCGGTCGAGGATCTCCAGCCGCTCGCGGTGGGTAGCCTGCACGACGCCGGTAGCCGGGGACCAGGCGATCGCGCCCCAGTCGTTGATGCCGGCCGTGTGCACGGTGCGCATCGTGGTGCCGATGACCTTGAAGTTCGGGTAGGCAGCGGCCGCCTTCTCGATCATCGCAGCGAACTTGTCCACCTGAAGGGCGGAGAGGTTCTCGTCGACGCCTTCAACCTCGAAACCGAGGCCTGCGGTGAAGTCCTCTTCGTTGCCGATCATGACGTCGACGAAACGGGCTATCTCGCGGTTCACGTCCTGGGCCTTCGGCTGACCGCCGATCGCCTTCCACAGGCTGGGTCGGTAGTTGAGGTCATAGGACACGACCGTGCCGTACTTGTTCGCCGCTGTGAGCGCCTCGACGACGGTGTCGGCGGTGGACTCACTCAACGCAGCGAAGATCCCGCCAGTGTGCAGCCAGCGCACTCCGAGTTCGCCGAACAGGTGATCCCAGTCCACGTCCCCGGGCCTGAGCTGGGACACGGCGGTGTGGCCGCGGTCGGAGACGCCGACCGCCCCTCGCACACCGAAACCGCGCTCGGTGAAGTTCAGCCCGTTCCGCACGCCGCGCCCGATCCCGTCGTAAGGCGCCCATCGGATGAACGAGGTGTCCAGCCCGCCCGTCAGGATGAGGTCCTCCACCAGACGCCCGATCTCGTTGTCCGCCAACGCCGTGACGATCGCGGCACGCAGCCCGAACGCTCGTCGCAGGCCGCGGGCAACGTTGTACTCCCCGCCACCCTCCCAAGCCCGGAAGGACCGGGCGGTTCGGATCC
>JBAUWJ010000090.1:0-26614 GCA_049583715.1 Arenicellales bacterium
CGCCGGCACGCTGCGCCTTCTCATGGAGACCACGCCGCCCCGGCTCGACCCGGATGATCGCCGGAACCTCATCACGCTGGGGCGGCTCGCCTGGGCGTTGCGAAAGCGGGGCCGCGGGCCGATGCGGGAGCTGCTGCGCATCATCACCATGAACGTCGCCGATCTTCTGGAGGATCATTTCGAGAGCGATCCGCTGAAAGGTGCGTTGGCCCTCGACGCGGTGCTGGGCACCGACCACGGGCCGCGCTCACCCAACACGGTGTTCACGTTCCTGCACCGCCTGGCGGGACACGCGCCTTCCGGGAAGGCCGGGCCGGCCACGCATAGCGGCGGGGCCGCGGGGACTATCGAGGCACTCAATCGCGCCGCGGCGGCGGCGGGTGTCGACGTCCGCACGGGCAGCCGGGTCGTTCGCATCGCCGTGCACGCCGGAGCGGTGCGCGGCGTCGAGGTCGCGAACGGGGAGATGATCGAGGCGCCCGTCGTCGTCTCGAACGCCGATCCCGCGACCACGTTCCACGACCTGGTGGGCGCGGATCATCTCGATGCCGACTTTCTTTTCGAAGTGAAGAACATCCGCATGCGCGGTACCACGGGAAAGGTGGCCTACGCGCTGGACCGCCTGCCGGCGCTGCCCGGCGCCGCGAAGGGCCAATCGATGCGCTGGCTGCTCGCCCCTTCGATCGACTACGTGGAGCGGGCCTTCGACCATGTGAAGTACGGCGAGGCGGTGCCGGCGCCGGCGCTGGAGATCACCGTCCCCTCGATCACGGACCGCAACTGCGCGCCGGCGGGTAAGCACCTCATGTCGGTCAACGTCGCCTACGCTCCTTATGCGGACACCTTCGATGCAAGTGCCATGGGTGAGACCGTCACGGCACTGATCGAGGAGCACGCGCCGGGCTTCTCGGACTCGGTGCTTGCGCGCGAAGCCTGGGGGCCGCGCGAGATCGAGCAGCGCTTCGGCTTGCGCGGCGGCCACTGGCACCACGGCGATATCGCCCTGGACCAGTTCTTCATGACCCGCCCCGTGCCGGGCTTCGCCCAGTACCGCGCACCGGTGAAAGGCCTTTACCTGTGTGGCGCGGGGACCCATCCGGGCGGCGGCGTGACGGGCACCAACGGCTTCAACGCGGCACGCGAGATCCTGCGTGACCGGCGAGGAAAATCATGACCGACGCCGCCCTGCTGCGCACGCCGTTTCACGAGGTCCTGGCGCCGCTCAACAAGATCGAGGCCTGGGAGCGCTGGCAGGGCTACGTCACGGCCACCTGCTTCTACGACGAAGGTCAGGAGTACGCGGCGATCCGCAACACCGCGTCGCTGTACGATATCTCGCCGATGCTCAAGTACCGCGTGACCGGCCGAGACGCCGCTCGCTTCATCAACCGCCTCATCACGCGGGACATCGATCGCTGCCGGCCCGGCCGATGTCTCTACACACCCTGGTGCGACGGGGAAGGGCATATCATCGAGGACGGCACCATCTTCCGGCTCGCGGAGGACGTCTTTCAGATCAACTGCGCCGGCCACAACCTCACCTGGTTTCTGGCCACGGCGGACGGTCTCGATGTCGGTATCGAGGACGTCTCGGAGAAGCTCGCCGCGCTGTCCCTGCAGGGCCCGCTGTCGCGCGACGTGCTGCTCCGGGCCGGCATACAGGAGGCCGGTACGCTCAAGTACTTCGGTCTGGTCGAGACAAGCCTCGCCGGCGCGCCGCTTCTCGTCACGCGCACGGGGTTCACCGGCGACCGCGGCTACGAACTGTGGACAGCGCCGGGCCACGCCGTGGAGCTGTGGCATCGTCTCGTGGAAGCCGGCAGCGCCCGCGGCATCAGCCCGATCGGCGCCAGGGCCCTGAACATCGCCCGCATCGAGGCCGGGCACATCCAGGTCGGGAGCGAGTACCAGGACGCGCGTACCAGCGTCGATCTCGATGAGAAGCGCTCGCCTTTCGAGCTGGCCCTGGAATGGGCGGTGGATTTGCGCAAAGCGCACTTCAACGGCCGGCGCGCGCTGCTCGCCCGGCAGGCGCGCGGCGACCAGGGCCTGCGCCTGGTGGGCCTGGAGCTTCCCGGCCGGCGCCCCGCCGTCGATTCCGTGCTCTACGCCGGTAAGCGGGCCGTGGGGCAGACGACGGCCGCCGTCTGGTCGCCGCTGCTCAAGAAGAGCATTGCGCTGGCACTCGTCGAAGCGCCTCATGCCACGATAGGCGGCATGCTTCAGGCAGAGATTTACTACCGCCGCGAGCTGCGGCTGCTGCGCAAGGATCAGGACGCGAGGGTCGTGCCGCACCGCTTCATCGATCTGCCGCGGCGCCGGTCGTAGACCCGGCAGATACTGTGGGTCGGAATTCATTCCGACAATTGTCCCAGTCGGAATAAATTCCGACCCACAGGGAAGTGGGGAGTGTCGGAGATAGTCGGGAACGAGATCCGACCGAGCCACAGGGAAGTGGGGAGTGTCGGAGATAGTCGGGAACGAGATCCGGCTGACCCACAGGGACAACCCGACCACGCGCGGCCGGTGCCGGAGCGGGAGGGTCTGACACGCGTCCTGACGGGTCCGGTCGTCGCCCGGGCCGTAGCGAAGGGCGTGTTTCGGTTGAAGATTGCCCTCGTCCCAGGCTTGATGCACGATCCGGGAAGAACACGTCCTTAACGTCGTCGGGAGGTAGCCCGTGATATCCAGAATCACCCTGATCATCGCCTCGTTCCTGGCCATAGCCGTTTCCCCTCTTGCATTCGCCGATGGGTCACCGATCGTGATCGGTGCCATGTACAACCTCACGGGCGGACAGAGGGACCTGGACGTGCCGTCCTCCGAAGGCGCGCGCCTGGCCGTCGATCTGGCCAACGCTGGAGGAGGCGTGCTCGGGCGGCGGGTCGACATGATCCTGGTCGATGGCCGCACACAACCGAAGGTCATTGCGAGCGAGGCGAGCCGGATACTCACCGACAATCCGTCGATCTCCGGCCTCATCGGCTTCTCCGACACCGACATGGTGCTGGCCGCGGCGCCCGTGGCTGCGAAGCACGGGCGGGTGTTCCTCACCTCGGGAGCGACCTCCCCGCTGTTGCCGAAGCAGGTTCCCGAATATCTTTACCTGGCCTGTTTCGGGGACAATGTGCAGGCGGCCGCCGGTGCCGAGTGGGCCTACGGCTCACTGAAGGCGCGCACCGTGGCCGTGCTGTACAGGCAAGGGAGCTCCTATGCGCGCCTGCTGCACGGATACTTCGAGACGCGCTTCAAGGAGCTGGGCGGGGAAGTCAAGGCCGTCGAGCCTTACACGCCGGACGATGTCGAGGCCAAAGCCGGGTCACTGCCGAAGACCGATCTCGTTTATCTCGCGGCGCAGCCTGACGGCGTGGCGACGGCTATCCCGGCGCTGCGCAGCGCCGGCATCGATGCTCCGATTCTCGGGGGCGACGGCCTGGACATCGGCGACGCCTGGGCAAACGTTCAAGGCGCACGCAGTGTCTATTTCACGACCCACACTTACCTCGGCACCGACAATCCGGCTCCCGCCGTCAAGCGGTTCCTCGCCGCCTTTGCCAAGGCTTACCCAGGCAAGGAGCCGGGCGCTTTCACCGCGCTCGGCTACGACGCCGCCCGCCTCCTGATGGCCGCCATTGAAACGGCAGGCAGCGCGGACCCGCAGGCAGTGCGCAAAGCACTCGCCGCCACCACAGACTTCGCCGGCGTCACGGGGACCATCAGCTTCGCCCCGGGGAGCCGGATCCCCGTGAAGTCGGTGACCATCATGGCGGTCAACGGCGGCCGGCAGAGCTTCGAGGCGAGTGTCCTGCCAGCATCGGTGCCGCAGCCTCGCTGACGTGGATTGGGTCCGAAATTCACAGCGTCGGGCGAGCCGGCACGTGTCTTTGTCGGGCTGAAGCTCGACCCACAGACGGCCGGGATTGAAGGTTCCGATGTGGGTGGGAAGTCACCCCGACAGCGTCGTGCAGGCTGCCGTGTCGTTATCGATGCTGTCGATAATCGAGGAGAGAGAGGGAATATGATTCAGGAACGACCAGTCCGATATCGCGGCCGCGGGCAGTGGGTCCGCCCGCGGCTGCGTTTGTCCTAGCGCTTGCCAGACGCTTTCTTCGGCGCCGCCGCGGGCTTCGCGGCCACTGCTGCGCCCTTCGCCGGCTTGGACGAAGAGGCTGACATCTTGTCCGCCTTTCCTTTTGATAGCTTCTCCTTCTTGGGCATCTTTCGGCTCCTACCGGCCGAGGCCGGTTACCGTTACGACGGTTGAGGTAATAGCGGCTCAAAGCCGCCACCGCCGAATAATGTGAACCGGAACACGGTTCTTGTAAAGCATTTTTGCATGTGCATCTCTTGTCTCCTGATCGCGGCGCGGCGGGGCCGTACTGCTCCAGCGGCAGCCGGGAGACGAGTCACAACAGTCGGGACAACAGCGTCGCGAGACCGAGGAAGCTGAAGAAGCCGGTGATGTCCGTGATGGTGGTGAGGATGATGGAGCCTGACTGCGCCGGGTCCTGACGAAACGCGTTGAGGAGCAGTGGGATGCCGGCGCCCGCCAGGCTGGCGAGCAGCATGGAGATGATCATCGACGTGCCGATCACCACGCACAGACCGGGCGAGCGGCTCCAGAGGTAAACGCCGGCGCAGGTGACCAGCGCGATGGACACGCCGTTCACGAGCCCCGTGATGCCTTCCTTCAACAGCACCCTGGAAGCATGGCGCCCACGGATCTCGCGCAGGGCGAGACCCCGCATGACCACCGCCAGCGCCTGGGCGCCGGTGTTTCCGGACTGTCCCGCCACCACCGGCATCAGCACCGCGAGGGCCGTGAATTGGGCGATCGTGCTCTCGAAGAGGCCCACCACCGACGCAGCCAGGAAAGCGGTGAGCAGGTTGATGTTCAGCCAGGGGAGGCGCCGGCGCACGGCGAACGCAGGAGGGGAGAGCGCGCGCTCGTCCCGGCTGACCCCCACCAGGGACTGCAGGTCGCTGGCGGCCTCCTCGCGCGCCGCTCGCATCAGGGAGGCCTGGTCGATGATGCCCACCACACGGGAGTCGATGTCGACGACGGGCAGGATTGCCACCTTGTGCGTCTCCAGCACCTCGAGAACCTCTTCGCGCGACGCCATGTTGAGGACGTTGACGGGCGGTCCGGACACCAGCTCCCCGAGGGTCGCCTCGGGTTGCGCCATCACCAGCCGCGACACCGGCACCACGCCTTCGAGTCGATCGTTGTCCGAGACCACCACCAGCCGTTGGACCTCTTCGCCCGAGCGCCGAAGATGCCCGAGTGCGTCGCCGACCCCCATGTCGGAGCGGAACCGCGGGAAGCGGGCCTGCATCAGGCTGCCGGCGCTCTCCGGAGGATAAGCAAGGAGCTCTCGAAGCTCGGCAGCGGTGCTTGCATCGAGGCTCGTCAACATCTTCTCGCGATCCGCAGGCTCGAGCTGCGCCAGCGTTCCGGCGGCGCGCCCGGGGTCCATGCCGGTGACGAGACCTGCCAGGGCGGCATCGGGGACGCAGGATAGTATCGCCGCGCCGTCGGGCGCGCTCATGCGCTCGAGCAGGTCTGCGCCGCGGCTGCTGCCGGCAACGAAGGCCGCCGCCTCGCCGGGGTTCGAGGCCGCGATGATGCCAGCGGCCTCCTGCGCGTGGTCCGTTATGAATCGATCGACCAGAGGCGAAGGTTCATCGACCATAACGGCCCTCCGCAGGCGTGCCGATGACGGCGCTCAGCCCCAGCCAATAGACCTCGCTCAACGCGATCAAGGTCTCGCGGGTGCCGGCCCAACCCGCATCGTACTCGCTTCCCTCGCGCAGCCGCTGAATCGTCTCGTACAAAATGACTCCCACCAAGCGCTCGTCACCGTCCACCACGGGCAGCATCGGAAAGCGCCGCCAGCGATGGTTCGCCGCGACGTCGAAAACCGTGTCCGTCGCCGCGATGCGCGCGGGATTGCGGTGCATGATCTCGAACACCGCGATCGTGGGTCCGGCACGCATCAGCTCCTTGAGAGACAACACGCCGACAAGGTGGTGATCGCGATCGACGACGTAGACGTAATAGTGAACGGGAACGTCCCCGGACCGGCCCTGCTCGAGGGCCTCGCCGGCAGTGGTGTCGGACGCGACCCGGAACGTATCGAATTCCACCAGCGAGGCCGCCGACTGCTTCGGGTAGCTGAGCAGGCGGTTCAGCAAGGCCGCTTCCCTGCCGTCGAGAGCCTGCAGGATCGCCTCGCGCTGTCCGGGATCGACCAGGTGCAGAACCGAGAGCTGGCCGGCGAGCGGCAGCACCGACACGAGGCGTCCAGCGGTGTCAGCGGCAAGCCTGCCCAGCACGGCGGCCAGCGGCGCGGATGCCATCAATCGCAGGGCTCGCTCCGCGGCCGTGCCTGTCCGTGTCAGCAGGGCGACCAGCTCCGGCAGGGGCAGCCGCTCCATGGCGCGCGCCGCTTCCAGTGGATGGCGCTCGATAAAGGCGTCGACGAGACGCTGCTCCAGCGTCACGACGATCGCTCCGGCGACAGCAGAACGCTCGTCCGGGTGCTGAACAGGTGCCCGGGCACCGTCACCAGGCCTTCGTCCGTCTCGAGGGTGACATTGGTCGTCGTCTTGGTGACGACCCGGCCCTCTATGCCGTCGATGCGAATGCGGTCGTCCGTCCGGTAGGCGTTGGAGAAGTAATGCATGCCGAGAATGTTGCCGACAGTGTCCCGCGCCCCGAGGCCGAAGGCCAGTGCCCCCGCGCCGAAAGTGCAGGCGAACAAGGCCACCAGCACCACCACCAGCAGGGTGCTGTTCACGCCCAACTGGTCGACCGCCAGTATCAGGCCGACGGTGACGGTGGCGACCTGCGCCAGCCGGCCGACCAGTTCCGCGCGCGCCGCCTGGGTGCGGGCCATGGCCCGGGTCACCACCGCCCGCCCCAGCTCGCTGAGCCAGAGCGCGGCGCCGAAGATCACCAGGGCGCCGAGGACTCGCGGCAGATAGGCCGTGACGCGCGCCATGACCTCGGACACCGCCGCGAGCCCCAGGGACTGGATGGCGGCCGCAACGAAGAACACGAATATCACCCAGAAGACGACCTGGGAGAGAGTTTTGGGGAAGAGCTGGAAGGCCACCGACTGCTGCAGGCGGGCACGAAGCGTCTTGCGCCGCGTCAACAAATCCAGACCACGCTCCGCGAGTCGCCGAGTGAGGATTTTCAACAGGAAAGCCAGCAGCCACCCCGCCAGCAGCAGGGCGAGTGCGCCGAGCAGCGTGGGCAGGGACGCCGTCAGGTCAGAGGCGGCCTGCTGGAGCGCCGAGGCCGACTGCCTCGATAGGTCGTTCAAAGTCATCCGGTACGCTTTCCGTCGCCGGCAGTGAGAATGAGACCCGTCGGCTCATTATACGCGCATCCGCGGTGAAGCAATCGAAGCGTGGAGACCCCGCCCAACGCCCGCCGTGCGTTCGCTTGCTGCGTCAGTCTACGTCACGAGGGGATGAATCCGAGCGGGACGCTATCCACGGAGAGCTGGGCATGACCAGCGGCCCGAGCGCGTCCAGCGGTGCGGAGACCGCACCGTCGCGGTAGGGCGGGAAGCCGACACCGCCGTCCCGGAAGGACTTGAGCGGCTGCCCGAGGCCTTTCATGCCGTTGCGGCGAACGTGCCGCACGTGGTCGAAATCCACGGTCACGGGAATGATCTGGGCGGTCTCTCCCGCCTGGTGCAGGATCTCGCCCTCCGGCCCGACGATGATGGACCGACCGTAGGCCATGTCGCCGCAGTTGTTCACGTCGATGAAGTAGCACTGGTTGGTGATGGCGCCGGCCCTGGCAATGGTCAGCTCGGCATCGCGGTCGATGGTGTTGGTGAGGCTCGGATGGAGAACCACCTCGGCACCCAGCCAGGCCAGGGTCCGCGTCGTTTCCGGAAACCACATGTCGTAGCAGATCGACGTGCCGAAGCGGCCCGCCCCGGGCACGTCGAACACCACGCACTCCGTGCCGGCGGCCACGCCACTCTCGTAAGGCAGGAAGGGGAACATCTTGCGATAACGGGCGACGATCTCCCCTTCGGGGTCGATGACGGGCATGGTGTTGTAGATCGAGCCCTCGTCGATCTCGTACAGCGATCCCGGCACCAGCCAGGTCTTGTGCTGCCGCGCGACCGCGCGAAAGTGGTCCTCTGCGGGGCCCGGCATCGGCTGCGCAGTCTGCGGGCGGGCACCGAAGGCTGAAAGCTCACCGAAGACGATCATGTCGACCCAGGGGAAGCGCCTCTTCACCACGCCCACCTGGTGGGCCATGGTCGAGACATTGTCTGCCACGGGCAGGGCCATCTGCACGGCGGCGATGGAGAAACGACTCATTGCCGGGACTCCTCAGTCAGGGGGTGGAAGCACGCCACGCGTCTCGATTCCGGCGCCCCCTCGAGGCGCGGCATGCTCTTGTTGCATTGCGCGTCGGACCTGGCGCAGCGCGGCGCGAACGGACAGCCGGGCGGGCGCACCAAGGCGCTCGGGATCTCACCGCTGATCGGTTTCAGTCGGTCGCGCTGTGCCGGGTCCACGGAGGGTATGGAGTCCAGCAGCGCGCGAGTGTACGGGTGGGATGGCCGGTCGAAGACCTCGGCAACCGGTCCGGTCTCGACGATATGACCGAGATACATCACCATGACCCGGTCGGCCATCTGCTCCACCACCGCCAGATTGTGGGAGATGAAGAGATAGCTCAAGCCCAGGCGCTGCTGCAGCTCGCGCAGCAGGTTGAGCACCTGGGCCTGTACCGAGACGTCCAGGGCCGAGGTCGGCTCGTCGAGCACCAGCAGGCGCGGCTCCAGCGCCAGGGCGCGGGCGATGGCGATGCGCTGGCGCTGGCCGCCGGAGAATTCATGGGGATAGCGCGACAGGTGCTCACGTCCGAGCCCCACGCTTTGAAGGTGGGCGGCGACGCGCTCCGTCAGCCCGCGTCCCCGGAGCCGGTAGATCGTTCGAAGCGGCTCCCCCACGATGTCCCGGATCTTCATGCGCGGATCCAGCGACGAATAGGGGTTCTGAAACACGACGCTGAGCTTGCGGCGCACGGCCTGGTGCGCGCTGCCGGACAATCGGTCCAGATTCTCGCCGTCGAAATACACCTCTCCGCCATCGCGCTCGAGCAGGCGAAGGAGCGTCATTGCGACCGTGGTTTTACCGCAGCCGGACTCGCCCACCAGGGCCAGTGTCTCGCCCGCCGCGACGTCGAAGCTGACGTCCGTCGCCGCATGGACGAGGCCCCGCCTGGTCGGGTAGGTCTTGGTGAGATTCCGTACCTCCAGCAGCGCGTTCATACGGTGTCGCTCCGGCCCTGGCTGGCCACCAGCTTCAAGGGCCGCTCCGGGTAATGGCAGACTGCGGTGTGTCCCCCGCCGACCCGGTGGCTGGCGGGGATGTCCTTCGAGCACAGGTCCGTGGCCTTCTCGCAGCGTGGATGGAACGGACAACCCGCGGGCGGCCGCGACAGGTCCGGCACCTGCCCGGGAATGGCGGTGAACTCGCGTTTGCCGGTACCGAGCTTCGGCACCGTGTCGAGCAGCTTGCGAGTATAGGGATGCGCCGGGCTGGCGAATATATCGTTGACCGCGCCTTCCTCCACTACCGCGCCGGCGTACATGACGCTCACGCGGTCACACAGGGAGGCGACCACGCCGAGGTCGTGGGTGATGAAGAGAACGGAAAGCCCCTCGCGGGCGGCCAGGTCCCTCAGCAGCACGATGATCTGCGCCTGCACCGTCACGTCCAGGGCCGTGGTGGGCTCGTCGGCAATCAACAGGCGCGGCTCCAAAGCCAGCGCCATGGCGATCATCACTCTCTGGAGCTGGCCGCCGGAGAGCTGGTGTGGATACTTTTGAAGCTGCGATTCGACGTCGGGCAGCCCCACCTGCTTCAGCGCCTCGAGAGCGGCTCGCTTCGCCGCCGCCGACTCACGGCTGCGATGAAGGCGGATGACGTCGATCATCTGGCGGCCGACGGTGAAATAGGGATTCAAGGCGGTGGTGGGGTTCTGGAATATCATCGCCGCCGTGGCGCCCCGCATATGAGCCAGTGCGGATTCCGCTCGACCGACGATCTCCTCGCCGTTCAGCATGATGCTGCCACGCACTCGCCCGGGTGGGGCGATCAGCCCCAGGCTGGCGAGCGCCGTGACGGACTTGCCGCTGCCGGACTCGCCCACCACGCCGACGATCTGACCCGGTTCCACCGTAATGCTGCAGCCGTTGACGGCGTGGACCGTGCGCCGGAACAGCGGGAACTCCACGTGCAGGTCGCGGATCATCAGCAGGGGCCCGGTGCCTTCGGTGCTCATGCCCTGCCCCGGTAGCGCGGGTCGAGTATGTCCCGCAGGCCGTCGCCGATCAGGTTGACCGCGAGCACGGTGAGAAATATCGCCGCGCCCGGGAAAGCCGCGATCCACCAGAAATCGAGGAATTTGGAGCGCGACAGTGCCACCATCAGACCCCACTCTATGGTCGGCGGGCGCGCGCCGATGCCGATGAAGGACAATGACGCAGCCGCCAGCATCGTGTAGCCGAAGTCCATCGACGCCTGTACGAAAACCGGCGTGGTGGAGTTGGGCAGGGCGTGGCGGACCATGATCCACAGGTCCTTCGCGCCCATGGCCAGGGCCGCGTCGATGTAGCGCTCGCCGCGCACGCGCAGCACCGCCGCGCGCACGATGCGTGCGTACCAGGGGAACCAGGACACCGCCAGGGCGAGCATGGCGTTGAACAGCCCCGCCCCCAGCGCGGCGGTGATCGCAATGGGCAGCAGCAGCGGCGGGAAAGCGAGAAATACGTCGGTGAGGCGCATCAGGATCGTGTCCAGGCGCCCGCCGTAGTAGCCTGCAAGCAGTCCGATGGGAATGCCGATGACGAGGGCCACCGACAGCACCGTGACACCGATGATCAACGACGTGCGCGCGCCGTAGATCACGCGCGACAGGATATCCCGCCCGAGGTCGTCGGTACCGAAGGGATGGGCCAGGCCGGGCGCCACCAGCTTGTCGGCGAAGTTGATGGTGTGCGGCTCGTAAGGCGCGAGCCAGGGCGCGAACAGCGCGCAGGCGATTACGACCAGCACAACCACCAGGCCCGCCACGAACAAGGGGTTGCGCGAGACGAGGTGCCACGCAATCCGCCAGCGGCCGGGCTCCGGCAGTTCGACGACGGCGCTCATGTGCGCCTCAGGCGCGGATCCACGAGGTGGTAGGCGAGGTCCACCGCGAGGTTGATCAGCAGGTAAGCGGTGGCGAGGAACAGGGTGATCCCCATTACCGCCGGAAAATCGTCGTTGATCAGGGCCCCCACGACGTAGCCGCCGAGGCCGGGCCAGTCGAAGACGTACTCGACCACCACCGAGCCGCCGAGCATGTAGCCGAAGGTGAGACCGATGACGGTCAACACCGGGATCAGGGTCGCTTTCAGCGCGTAGCGGTAGTGGATCGTTCGCGCCGGGACGCCGTAGGCACGGCTGGTGAGGATGTAGTCCTCGCCCAGGACGTCGGCCATCATCGCCCGGGCGTTGCGGGTGACGATGGCGATGGTGGCAAGCGTCATGGTGGCTACCGGCAGTGCGAGATGGGCGGCCGCACTCTTGAAGGCGATCCAGTTGCCGTCGAGCAGCGTATCGACGAGGTAGAGCCCCGTCACCCTGGGGAAGGGATGATCCAGCAGCACCTCGGGATCGATGCGCGCCTCCAGAGGCAGCCAGTGCAGCGCGCCGTAGAACAGCATCTGCAGCAGCATGCCGATGAAGAAGGCCGGCAGCGCGACCCCTGCGATGGACAGGGCGCGCGCCGCGTGATCGATCCAGGAATCCTGGCGCACCGCCGAGATCACCCCGAGCGGCAATCCGAGCAGCAGCGACAGGCCCAGTGACAGCACCACCAGCTCGATGGTCGCCGAGGCGCGCCGGGCGATGTCGCTGGTCACCGGCTGCTTGGTGCGCAGGCTGATACCGAGGTCGCCCTCGGCCGCGTTCCTCAAGTAAAGAATGAACTGCTCGGGAATGGGCCGGTCGAGGCCGAGGCGCTCGCGCGCCCGGGCGATCTGCTCGGCAGTGGGCTTCGCGCCCAGCATCATCTCGACCGGGGAGCCCGGCAGCACGCGGCTCAAGGCGAAGGTGATGATGAGCACCCCGAACAGGATGCCCACCATCATCAACAGGCGATGAGCCACGTACCGGGCCACGGGTGACTCCTACTTGCGATAGAGCTGATAGAAGAACACGGCGTTATAGGCCGGATTCACCTTGAGACCGCCGATGTCGGCCCGGCGGGCGACGCGGTCCTCGATGTCGGCATAGAAGATCGCCGTGGCGTCGTCGATCAGCATCTGCTGGGCCTGGCCGTAGAGCTTGATGGCCTCATCGCGGTTGCTGGCTTCCAGCGAGGCCGCCTTGTCCACCAGCGCGTCGAACTTCGGGTTGGAGTAATGCGACAGGTTGAACGAGGTTTTCTTCTCGGTGTGGAACAGCCCGATCAGCCAGTCCGACGGCGTCGGATAGGTCGGCCACCAGGTCATGGACTGCAGGTTGGGCGCGGTGTCGAGGTTCTTGGCGGCGTCCCAGATCGTGCCCCAGGGCCCCGGCTTGAGCTCGACGTCGATGCCGATCTTGTGGCAGTTCTCCTGGAACAGCAGGGCGGAGTTCTTGTATTCCTCCGAAGTGCCGATATAGGCCATGGTGACCTTGCGCTTGTCGGCCGGCACGCCGGATTCGTCAACGAGCTGCTTGGCCTTCGCCAGGTCGAAGTCGGGCGTCTTCAGGTTGTTGTCATGCCCCCACATGGTGGCCGGGATGATCCCCTGGGCGACCTTGGCGCTGCCGGCATAGACGTTCTTCACGACGCTCTTGTAGTCCCAGGCGTAGGTCAGTGCCTGCCGGAACTTCAGGTTGTCGGTGGGCGCCTTCTTGACGTTGATCAGGAACTGGGAATTCTTCCACGAGGGGATGAGCTGCGCGACCAGCTTGGGATCCTTGTTCAGCTCGGCCATGGAGTCCGCGGGGACCAGCGAGATGAAATCCGCCCCGCCGGCCTTGAGCATCTGCACCTGGGTCGCGTTCTCGGTCACGACCTTGAGGATCACGCGGTCGAAGTTGCTGTCCTTCCACCCGCCCCAGTAGTCCTTGAACTTGTCCAGCACCACCTGCTGGCCCTGGACCCATTGGCGGACCTCGTACGGGCCGGTTCCGCCGTCGTGGCCCTTGTTGAACCAGTCGGTGCCCTTGGCCGCGGCGGCCGGCGAGTACATGTAGGCGCCGTACTGCGAGGAGGCGATCAGGTCTATCGGGGCGGGGTCCTTGGTCTTGATCACCAGGGTGTAGTCGTCGGGGGTCTCGATGCTCTCGACCGAGCTCCAGATGTAATACGCGCCCTGCTTCATTTTCATGGTGCGCTCGAGGGAGGCCTTGGCGGCGGCGGCGTTGAAGGGCGTGCCATCGTGGAACTTGACGCCGTGGCGCAGCTTGAAGGTCCAGGTCTTGCCGTCGTCCGACTTCGACCAGCTCGTCGCGAGCGCCGGGGTGAACCGCTGCGCGTCACTCGGTGGGTTGTACCACAGAAGCGGCTCGTAGACGTTCACCAGCATCGGGACTTCCAGCGAGAAGGCGATCGCCGGGTCCCAGTCCTTGATGTCGCCGTACATGGCGTAGGTCACGGTGTTGGTCGCGGCAAGCGCCGTCCCGGACGCGCCGGCGAGCAGCAGCACCGCGACGAACGCTCCGGTCAAGCGGGAAAGCAGTTTCATGGTTTTGTCCTCCGGTTCTTGGGTTCTGACGGAGCCGTCATGCAGGTGGCTCGACGATAGGCTGCAAAGCAAGCGCCGTGCCAAGCCACTGCCGCATTGAGCAACTGTTGAAAATTCAATCGCTTACCTCGTCACGGGCTGCCCTCGACAGGGCGATGTGATCCGCTGCCGATTCCCGGGTGAATATTGGGCGGATCGATATTCACGAGTGAATAATATGGCCTCGAACCGTCTGGGCGCGGCGGATCCATTCCGTCACCCGGGCTGCAACGATCCCCGCCCGACCTACAGGGCACAGGGACCCAGGGTGAGGGCAACGGAACGCAGCCTCGGCAAGACCCATTGGGTACCCGCGCATGCGTGGAACCGGGAAGCGCCCGCACGCGAGGCCGAAACCACGCCGCCCCACCTCAACCCGGCGGCAGGGCTTTTCTCTCTACTCCCGACCCCGACGCGTCCGCAGGCCGTGCTTGCCGAGGAGTCGCGCCACCGTGGCCTGCGACACGCCAAGCTCGCGCGCGATGTCGACCTGCCGGCGCAGGCGCCGGCAGGCGCGGCTTACGACGTCGTATTCCACCGCCGCGAGGGCCTCGGAGAGCGTGCCGCCCGGGGTTTGGGACGATGAAGCGGTCGTCCAGAGCTCGGGGGGCAGGTCACGGGGACCGATCGCGGTCGAATCCGTGAGCACGAAGCTGCGCTCGAGGATGTTCTGCAGCTCGCGGACGTTGCCCGGGTAGTCGTAGCGGCAAAGCAGCTCCATGGCGTCACGGGTGATCGTTTTCTCGGTGCCGTAGCGCTTGTTCAGCCGATCCAGGCTGCGCCGGACCAGCGGCTGGATGTCCGCCCGCCTGACGGCCAGGGGCGGCAGCTCCAGAGGCACGACGTTCAGGCGGAAGAAGAGGTCGTGTCGGAACGCGCCCTGCTCGACGCGCCGGGCGAGATCTTTGTTCGTCGCGGCGACGATCCGCACGTTCACCTGGCGCAGGCGTGTATCGCCGACCCGGATGAAGCTCTGGGTGTCGAGGAAGGTCAGGAGCTTCACCTGCACGTCCAGGGGCATGGCGTCTATCTCGTCGAGAAACAGCGTGCCCGAATCGGCGGCCTCGACCAGCCCCGGCTTGCCGCCTGACTGCGCCCCGGTGAAGGCGCCGCCTACGTAGCCGAAGAGCTCCGCTTCCAGCAGGCTCTCGGGCAGGGCGCCGCAGTTGAGTGACAGCAGCGGGTGCTGCCCGCGCGCGGACTGCTCGTGGATGAGCTTGGCGATCATGCTCTTGCCCGTCCCCGACGGGCCGGTGAGCAGGACGGTGCTGTCGAACTGGGAAAGCTTGAGGGCCGCGTCGAGGACCCGTTGCAGCTCCTCGCTGTTGGCGACGATATCCGACAGCCTGGAATCCTTGAGCTTGAGGGCGAGGAGCTCGGAGCTGATCTTGAGGGTGATCTCACGGGTCTGATCGAGCTCGTCGCGCAGACGGTTGAGCTCCGTCAGGTCCCGCTCGGTGCCCACCACGTAGGCGATCTCGCCTTCGGCATCGAACACCGGCACGGCGTTCACCAGCAGTGTGCGCCCTGACTTGACGTGCTGGTTGATCGCCACCGGCCGCCGCTGGCGAAGCACCTGGCTCGTCGCATCGTGGTCGAAGTTGCCGATGGCCAGCAGCTCGGACACTTTCCGGCCGCACACGTCCGTGGCGCGGATGTCGTTCAGCTCCTCGCAAGCCGCGTTGATCCACAGCAGGCGGGGCTCCGCGTCGCAGATCCACAGGCCGTCGCTCATCGCCTGGAGGATGGCTTCGATCTGCCGCGGCAGGCCGTGCAGGGAGGCCGGAACCTCGGATTTAGTGACGCTGGACATACGCCCCATCGGCTGCTTATTCAGAATTGAATCTTACAGCCGCGCCACTCGAAAAGTCTCCCTATTAGATAAGGACGCCGGTACCCGCTACCACTTGAACATCAGGTCGCCTCCGCTTTCCCTGGCCGAGGACTCGGCCTGAAGCAGCCAGTGCCGGGCCAGCTCGTAGCGCACCCTGAATACGTCCACGGCCTGTTGGAAACCGGCAGCGTAGGACACGTACAGGCGAGGCGACAGATACTTTCCCAGCACCACCGAGGTGCCTTCGCCCTGGCTCTGAGCCTGGGTCGATTCGGTTTGCACCTCGAGCGTATCCAGGCCCAGGGTCGACTGCAGGAAGCCGGTCGCGCCGTGGGATCCGCCGGGGATCAGCGAGGCCGCCGCCTTGAGCAGCACGGTGGCCTCGGCTCCCGAGGCCTGGGAAGCCGGGCGTCCCAGCAGCAGGTAGCTCATCTTATCGGTGTCGGACATCGCCGGGGTGGAGGACAGGCTGATATTCGGGTCAACCAGCGGCCCGGTCGCGGCCAGGGTCACGCTGACGTCACCGACTTTGCGGCCGACCTGGACATCGACCCCGGGGTTGTCGATGGGACCACCGGCATACAGCAGCGCGCCGTTGGTGATGTCGAAAGTGCGTCCATAAAAGCTGTATTGACCCTTGAGTATCCGGATGCTGCCGTTGGCGCGGGTCGTGCGGTGGGCCGGCGCGTTCAGCGCCAGGGAGCCCGTCAGGCGGCCGGACAGGCCGTAGCCCTTGAATCCAGTGTGGTCACCCAGGTTCACGGTAATGTCCAAATCCCAATCCATGGGGTTGTTGGCCGGCTGCGACGGCGCCTTCGCGCCGACCACCACGATGTCGCTCGAGAGCGTGACCTTGGGGCGCGCCGCCTCGGGCGTGAGCTCGGCCTTCGTGACCTGGATACGGCCTTTCACCTTGCCGCCGGCCCGGCTGATGGAAACCTCGAGGTCCGGGTTGCCCGTGACCACCGCCTGAGGCAGGCGAAGCAGGTCGGCCTGGTTGCCGGTCACGGTGAAATCGCCCCGCCAGCCGCCGGTCTCGGGCAGGCGAAAGTCGCCCTCGGCCTTGAGCGTACCGCTTCCGGACTTGGCTTGCGCCGCCAGGTGGAGGCTGCGGTCGCTGCTGCTTCGCACGTCCAGGTCCAGCGACTCGAGCCGGACTCCCAGGGCGCTGACATCGACCTTTGCCTGCCGGATCCGTCCGGTGCCCGTCAAGCGCGGTGCCGAGCGCGTCCCGGCGACCTGAAACTGGAGGCGCGCCGAGCCGCCGGTGACCCCCAGGTCCGGAAACGCGGCCTGGACGAGGCGCAGCGACGGCAGATCCGCCTTCAGGCTCCCGTGGATCTCGCCGTCGGGCGCCAGAGGCTCGGCGGTGGTGAGCTCGCCCTGAATCGTGCCGCCCTCGTCCACGCTTGCATGCAAAGCCGCATGGAGGCTCGACGGATCGAGGGTGCCGTCGAGCTCGACATCCCGATAATGGGTGGTAACCGGCTGCTCGGACGTCCAGGCGACGGTGGCGTGCGCGACCTTGGCGGCGGCCTTGCCTTCGAGTCCCTTGCCCCGGTCGCCGAGGCTCGCCTGGGCGTTTACGACGCCTTCGATCTCGAGTGAATCGGGCGCCCCGGGCGCAAGCCAGCGCAAAGGAAACTGGGTCGCCTCGGCGGCAAGCTCCCAGTCCTTGCCGCCGCTGAAGTGACCGCCCGCGCACAGCTTCGCTTCCTCGTGCGCCAGGCAGAGCCTTCCAACCTTGGCGCCCGAGGGCTGCCACGCGAGATCAGTGGGTTTCTCGAGCTGCCAGCGCCCGGGCAACGCCTCACTCTTCGACGTCACGTCGAGGCTGCGCAGGCGGCCCATCCAGTGTTCATCCGAGTAGGAGCCGGTGACGGCGAGCGCAACGGGCCAGCCGTCGAGAACCCCGTCCACCGAGAGCTCGTGTCGTTCGCGCGTGCCGCTGGCCCGGACGCTTACGCCGCTTGCCTGGCGCTTTCCGAGCTGAAGCGCCGCGGCTTTGACCGACAGTTTCGATGGTGCGCCTTCGCCCGCCTGGTAGCTCAGGTCCGCCGCCAGGCCGGTGGCACGCAGGGACCCCCAGGCGAAGAAGGGCAGACGGACGTTGCCGGTCACCGCGGGCTCTCCCTGGAGATGGTTGGCCTCGAGATCGACATCGATGGGTGATTCCTCACTCTGATCCGGCGGAGTGATGACGCCGGACAGATTGGCGACGACGCCGGACCGGTCGCCGCTGGCGTGGAACTGTCCGGTCCGGCTCGACCACGGCGCCTCGTCGGGTCCGTGCAGGGAGGTCCAGCCTCCCTGCAGCTTGAACGGGAGCGTCGCGCCGAGTCCGAGCCGGCCCGAGAGCTGCACCCCGGAGCCGGACCCCCCGGGACGGGTCAAATGGGCCTGGTCGATCACCAGCGCTTCTTTCGTCACGCTGGCATCGCCGGCTACATTGACGCTCTTGCCGCGAAACGCGAGCGTCACGGACGGCTGCAGGTGCGCTTGCCGCATATCGCCCTGGGACTGAACGACGCCACGAATGGAGACCGCCGGCCAGTTCTTGCGGATCTCCGCGAGCGATACCGCCTTGGGGACGGACGCGTGCAGTGTCCAGGTGGGACCGTCGAGCAGGTGTGTGACCGTACCCTCGGCATGCGCGGTGAACGGCTGCTCCAGGTCGATCACCGGTTTGAGCGTCTCCCTGAGAGCGCCCTCGACCTCGAGATCACCCTGGACCGCGGGCATGTCGCCGGGCCTGGCCGACCAGCTCAGCGAGCCGGTGATGGGCAGGCGTGGCTCGAGATCGACGTGCGCGCGGCCATGGTCGATCCGGTAGCGCGCCGCGGTGATCTCCAGGCCGCCGAGGGTGAGCACCCGACCGGTGAGTGACGCCGACAGGGACACGCTCTCGACCGGAAAGGGCCGGCCGGAGCCGGTATCGATGGACACCGACTCCAGCCTCAGGCTATCGACCCGCACCACGAGCGGGAGCGCGATCTTCGGGGTCGGCGCGGTTTCCTTCGTGGCCGGGGGGCTCGATCCACCCGCGTGGTAATCCACGCCGGCGAGCCCCAGGCGGGTGACGTGCAGCACGCCGTGGAACAGGTCCACTGGCCGCCAGTCGAGACGGATGGTCTTGATCCGCACCTGCGCGCCCTTGCCGGGTGCCGCGTAGCGCACGTTCGAAAGTGACACGGGTCCGAGCAGGCGTCCGGCTACCGCGCCGATCTCGACCGGGGCACCGGTGCGCGCCAGGATCTGTCCCACGGCCCAGCGCAGACCGGGGCCGGTGTCCAGCAGCACGTAGGCGGCCGCGGCCAGCAGGCCCAGCAGCAGCGCGACGGCGGCGAGAGTCTTCTTCACGCCGGCGCTCCTACAGATCCGGCCCCAGGGTGATATGCAGCCGCACCGAGCTCGTGCCGCCCACCACCGGATGCGCCAGGTCGATCCGGATCGGCCCGATGGGCGTGATTCTCCGGATGCCGATGCCCACGCTCTTGCGCAGCGGCTCGTCGAAGGTGTCGAACGCGTTGCCGGCGTCGAAGAAAGCCGCCACGCGCCACTTGGAGGTGATGCCGTAGTCCACTTCCGCGCTGCCCACCAGCAGCCGCCGTCCGCCCGTGACCTTGCCCTCGGAGTTCAGCGGACCCAGGGTTTCGTATCCGAACCCGCGCACGCTCTGATCGCCGCCGGCAAAGAATCGCAGCGAGGCCGGGAGTTCGTGAAGCTTCGCGGCCGTCCACGCTGCCTCGCCCCGGAGGAGCACCCGCAGGTCTCCGAAGCTGTGGATGATCTTTCCGGAGACGTGGGGCTGGATGAAGGCGAAGTCGGATATCAGACCGGCCGAGCCCTCCAACGAAAATTTCCACTTGAGGCCGTTGTGTGTGAACAGGCGGTTGTCCGCCTTCACCCGGGACAGCTCGGCACCCGGTATGAAGAGATCCGTCAGCCCCGACTGGCCGGCGACGGTGAAGTTCTCGCGCTGGTACGTGAATGACAAGGTGAGGCGGGTGCGTCCGAGCGCGGTGGAGCGACGGACGCCGAGGGCGCCGATCTCGCTATTGTTGGTGTCGGGATTATTCCGGACATAGTTGGCGAAGACCTGGTACTGGTCGTTGCGAGGGTCGCCGAAGGGTATGGTGTAGTGGCCCTCGGCGGAGCCCCCGATCTGGGAGAGCTGCAGGGAGCTGCCCAGCCGGTGGCCGTGCTTGTTGAGCCGGCGCTGCTCCCAGGACAGGGAGCCGCGCGCGCCGGTATCCGTGCCGTATCCGAGCCCGGCCTGCCACTGGGAGGCCTTGCGGGGCGTCAGGTGCACGTCGATGGGCACGTAGCCGTCGGGACCGGCCTCTTTCAGCCGCGGATCGACGCGCACTTCGTCGAAGTAGTCGCTGTCCTTGAGATCCTGCTGGAGCCTGAGGAGCCGGCGATCGGAATACCGGTCCCCGTACTGGATTCCCACGTAGCGGCGCACAAAGCTGTCGTCGAGCACGTTCTGGATCAGCCGGATCTTCCCGAAGTGATACAAAGGCCCGCTGTCGACGATGAGCTCGGCCCGGGCGCTGTAGGTGTCGAGGTTGACCTCGACCTTGTGGACCGCCAGCGAAGCGTCCAGGTAACCGAGCGCCTGCGTGCGGCTCAACAATGATTCCTTGACGGACTCGTATTGACCGTGGTCCAGACGGCCGCCGACGGCGAGCGGTTTGCCGGCGAGGTAACGTTCGAGGGCGGGCTCGGAGCTGGCCGGCCCGGTCACCTTGATCGTGACGCTGCCGTAAGTGACCGGTGTACCGGGCGTGACCCGGTACACGGCCTTCCATTTGGAGGGGTCGCCGGCAAGGCTGGCGCGAACGCGCGCCCGGTAGTAGCCGAACGACGACATGGCTTTGACGAGCTGCTGCCTGCCGCGGTCCAGTCGCCGCTCGGCCTCCGCACGGTCGATCTTCTCTTCCTTGCCGGCACCGTTGAGATCTATCGAGTCGCGCACCCGTTCGGCGAAGCGCCCCGGGACGCCTTGGACCTCGATCTCGATGGCGAGGCAGCAGGCCGGCAGGGCGAACAGCCACAACGCCAGCACCGTCCGGCAAGACAGGCGCAGGATCAACCCACCGGTACCGGGACGCCGGTGTCCACGAGCCCGGGCACCTGCCCTCTCGACTTCTTCACCTTACGAGTCGTCGGGTGTTGTTGATCATTGGGTGTCGTGCACAAGCTTCTCATTCGCATCATAACACCGGCGACAATGGGTTCCCGGCGCGCCGTTGGCCGTCGGCGGCCGCAAGCGGGTGGTTGTCTTGCGTGTTCGCCGCGGCCGCCAATTAGGTATCGAATCTGTGGCATCGTTCGTTGACGTGGGGGTCATCCGACGAATGGTCCCCCACCTGCATATTTCGTCCATTGGCTCAAGTAGGAACCGCAAGTTTTTGAATTGACGCCCTATATGGTGCGTGCTATACAACTTGCAGCAGGAAGCGTCGTTCCGCTTTTGTCGGCACCAGTCGCCGCGCTGGTGGTAGTAGTACGCAATACGGTGAGCCGGGGGCTCGCCATCACTTCCAAATGATGCGTATCGTCGAAGGCGGTTCGATGTAGTCCGTAATCCAATAACAGTTCCTGAAGAACTTCCGCCGCGACGGGAGGTTGTTTAGGGGGTAGTGGGGGACGTACCTTGGTGGGAGGGATCGTTACAGTCAGGCAGGCCGGTTTTACGCTGCTCGAGGCGGCGGTGGTCCTCGTGATCATCGGGCTCATCCTCGGCGCGGTGTCTATCGGCAAGGACCTGCACCGCAACGCCGAGCAGGAAATCGTCTACGCCAAGTTCATCCAGCCCTGGGCGGCCGCCTATAACGAATATTTCGCGCGCACCGGCGTCGTGGTGGGCGACAGCGAAACCAGCCCCACGCTGAAGGTCAATGGCAACACCAAGATCCTGTGCGACGACGATTCGGGTACAGCCGGCCAGTTGCTGGACTTGATGGACGACGTCGGCATCGACCCGCCGCCGGGACGTGCCGAGGGCCATGAGGACCGCTACATACGCCTCGACACCAACGGCAATCCGCAGGAAATCCAGGTGTGCTTCAAGAACATCGAGTGGCCGGACTCCACCAACGTTTCCCTGAACAACAAGAATGTCATGATCATCCGGGGCCTCAACCCCGACCTGGCGCGCCACCTGGATGCAACCATCGACGGCCGGCCCGACGCCCGCTTCGGGCTGTTCAGGCAGGCCGCGAGGAACTGCAACGCCCACCCGGGGCAGCCCGGCGGTGTCAGCAACCCGAACGGGAGCGTGTGCGGTACGGCCAGCCTGGAGTGGAGGCCGGACAACGAGACGAACTTCAACGGCAACGCGCGCAACTACGACGAAGACCAGGTGTCGGTGGTGACCGCCGTATACCGGATGAACGAATGATCGGCTCATTAACCCAGTAAGCGCTACCAGCCATCACTCAATTACAACACTGCAGACAGAACTGCGACAAAAGAGGACCCGCGTTATGAACCTGTCCAAACGTTACAACAAGCTCCGCAAGGAGAAGCAAAGCGGCTTCACGCTGATCGAAATGGCCGTGGTGCTGGTGATCATCGGCCTGATCCTGGGCGCGGTCTCCATCGGCAAGGACCTGCAGCGCAACGCCGAGTACAAGAAGATCAAGCAGAAGTTCATCGATCAATGGGCGGAGGCCTACAACGAGTACTACGAGAAGATGGGCGTCGTGCTGGGGGACTCACAGGTCTCGCCTACCTACGCGGTTGGTGGCGGCACCAACAGCACTGTTACCGGCGAGCTGATCCAGCATAGTATCGGCGACTACAACTCACTGTTCAACAGCGACCCGCCGCGCATCTGCCAATCGGTACCGGGAGACGCCGTCGCGAGTGGAGATCACGACACCCTCAATCCGGACCCCAACATTGGGACTCGGAACTCGGTTAACGGCCTTGACACGTACTTTGACGACGCGGGCATCAGGATGCCTCCAGGACGAGCGGAAGGCTACGAGAGCCGTTACCTCTATCTCGACTCCAACGGCAATCCGCAGGAAGTCGACGTCTGCTTCCAGTGGAATCCGGAGGGAACGCCGAGCAACGCGGGCAATGTCATGGTGATCGAAGGCCTGACGCCGGACTTGGCGCGCATGCTGGACCAGATGATTGACGGCAAGGCCGACGCCCGCGAGGGCATGTTCCGGCAGGAGGGTGTCAAGAACAAGGCCGGCCCCAATCCGCCTGGAGAGCCCGGTGTCGAGTGGAATACCAATAACACGGTGCAGTTCAGCAAGAACAACAGTGGAAAAGTCAACGGCCGGAATTTCGACGAAGACCAGGTTACTGTGGTCACCGCGCACTACAAGATGAACGAGTAGTCTTAAGGCTGCGGAGTGACAATGATGAACGCATTGATTCGCAGGCGGCGGCAGCGCGGCTTTACACTGCTCGAGCTGACCTCCGTTCTGATCATCATCGGCCTGATCGTCGGCGCGGTCTCCATCGGCCGTGACCTGCAGCGGACGGCGGAGTACCAGAAGATCAAGCAGAAATTCATCAACCAGTGGAAGGAGGCCTACGACCAGTACTACACCCGGACCGGCGTCGTGGTCGGCGATTCCCAGACCGCGCCCCGCTTCATGGTGGGCGGTGCGACGCTGGATTATCCCCAGAACGACGTCGATGCCGGTGTGCCGGGATACGGCCTGCGTGAGATCCCCGGCAAGATCTGTCATGGACGGGGATATCCCGCGGGCGCGTCCGGCCCGGACGACCGGCCGCTGGCGCAGAACCGGGTCGTCGACGGCAAGCTCGTCGATACCGACTTGCTCAACCTGATGGACAAGGAGGGCATACGCATGCCGCCAGGGCGGGCGGAGGGCCGCGAGGACCGGTACTCCTACCTGGATACCAACGGCAATCCCCAGGAGCTGCAGATCTGCTTCCAGTGGAACCCGGCGGGCATGGCCAGCGGCTCGGGCAACATGATGGTGATCCGCGGCCTGACCCCGGACCTGGCCCGCATGCTGGACGAGATGATCGACGGCAAGCCGGACGCGCGCGAGGGCATGTTCCGGCAACAGGACAGCTCCAGCAATACCCTCGGCAGCCACGGTATTCCGGGGAACGAATGGGGCGCCAATGACACCTTCAAGCAGGGAGAGGAATCGCAAGCCACCGCGATCGGCGTCGGGGCCGCCCGCGACGAGGACAGGCTGGTCCTGGTCACCGCCCACTACAAAATGAACCAGTAGTAGCATGGGTATACACGCCAGACGAGCCCTGTTCGCGATCACGGTCGCCGCTGCTCTGGCGTTGCCGGTGCTGGTGTATTTCGATCTCGACGCCGGCAGCCGCGATCGCGGCCTCGAGCTCCGGCTCGCGAGCCTCAAGCGGCAAACCGCGCAGTTGCCGGAGTACGCGGAGCACGTGGCTCGTTACCAAAAGCATCTGGCTCTGCTGGCAAGCTTCTCGAAGGCGGCGAAGCAGCACGGCGTCGGTCCCGAGAACTGGGATACGCATGACGTGAACATCAAGGATATGTTCGTCTCCTTCTCCGACTTGAAAGGGTTCATCGCGGACATGGGCCCGTCGCACGATTCTTACTTCGTTCCCTCGAGCCTGGACCTCAAGACACAGCCCACCGTGACCTACGAGGACATCAAGGCGGCCGCCGGCAGGGGCAAGGTATCCGAGGGCGGCGTGCGCCTCAGCCTCACGGGCGAGTTCCTGGTGGAGCACTAGGATGGCGGGCAGGCACTTCATACTTTCCCTGGACAACTCCCAGTACGAGCTCGCGGGCCGTTCCCTGCGCGGCATCACGAGTGTGGCCGATCTGGACGGCGACAAGATGGTCTTCAGCGACTTCGAGGCGGCCGTGCCCCAGATCGCGACGGTGGATTCCGGCGGCAAGTACGCCCACGCGGTCCTGGAGAAACAGCTTCGCGAGTCCGGTGAGATCGAGGCGGGGGGACGCCTGATCGTCCTGCTGGCGAGAAATCGCGGCCAGCGGACCACCGAGCTGCTGTATATCACCACACCGCCCGTGCATGGGGTCGAGAGCGAGCTCGAGCGCGACCACGAGGAGTACCAGTACCTGCTCTTCCCGGTTCAACGATTGTTGTCCGACGCACTGCAGGCGCTTGCGCCGCGCCGCCCGATCGCGATCATGCTGGTGAGCGAGCGGCATGTCGACGTCCTGGTTGCGGACAAGCGGGCCCTGTACGCCGCGTTCCGGATATCGGCGCTCCGGGCCGGCGCCGACGCGGAGCTGTTGTCGCATAACCTTCAAAATGCCCTGCAGGCCGTGGAACGCGAGTTCAACATCCAGATCCAGAAGTTTCACTGCCTTCATTTGTTGACGCCGGCGAACGTCGATTTCGGTTGGATCGAAGCCCTGGCGGACGCCCGGAATATCGGCTGCAAGACACCGCGCCGGATGAAGGTCAAGGTCGACGACGAGCCATACTTCAGCTCCGTGCTGGGTCAATTGCGCGGCATGAAGGCAGGCAGCTCCTGCTCGCCCCGCACCGTCATCACCAACTATTACGCCAACCAGGCGCTGCCCTGGGCGGCGGCGGCCTTGCTGGCGTGCTGCGCGCTCGCCCTGTTCGTGCTGCTCGGACGCCAGCAGGAGGCGGGACGGCTGAGCGCCGAAATCGCCGCGCTGTCATCGCAGTTGGATGCCAGGCTCGCCGGGGTTCCCGCCGGCACGCCGGATTATCAGCCGTATCTGCACATAGCGGGGCGTCTCGCCTATGCGCGCTCGATCCCGAGCTTGCGTGAGGTGCTCGGCAACGTCTCCAGCGCCGCCCAGGACAAGGCAACGGCGATCGACGAGGTGCAGGTCGACTACCAGAAAGACAAGGTCGTGGTCACCCTGAAGGGTCACACCGACAAGGCCCAGGGCAGCGACAGCATGGCGTTTTACAACCGCTTCATCTCCGACCTGCGGACCCAGGGCTACGCCTTGTCGAAGAGCGATATCGACACCGAAACCCGGCAGATAGATTTCAAGATGCGGCTCGACCGGCCGGTCGGCGGGAGCAGCGCGTGATTCACAAGCTCGGGAAGATCGGACTGCTGGCGGTGCTCGCGTCGGTGCTCTCTTGTGCGTATCTGCTGACGACACAGTGGGTGCCGCCGTTCACCGGAACGGGCGGTTCCAGGGTTCAGGCGGCGATCAAGCAGATGCCCATCGATACCAAGGCCGAGCAGCGCATCGACCGGCTCCAGCCGCTGCTCGCCACGCTGGGCCGGCCGCTCCAGAGCAAGGCGGCCCCCATGGATCTGGCACTGCTCGGCTATCGCAGGATCGTGCCTCCCGCGGCGCCTCCGCCGCCTGTGGTGAAGCCGCCCGTGCCCAAACCAACGCAGTACGTCGTCTCGATGACCTACGTCTCCGCCGATCGCCGCTTTGCGGTCATCGACGGCCACTTCTATCGCGAGGGAGGGCGTCTCCCCGGGGGCGAGCGGGTCATGACCATCTCGCCGAGCGCCGTGAGGATCGAGGAGCAGGGCAAGACCAGGGAGCTGGATATCCAGAAAGAGCCCGACGCGCTCTCTGAGAAAGGCGGCACGATCAAGATCGACACCATCGATGTCGGCGGCGGCTCCCAGGCTCCGGCCAAGCCGCGCGCCGCATGGCCCTCAACGAGCTGAAGATGATGGGAAAACGAAAATCAGCGGCGGTCGCCGTGCTGTTCGGCGCCATGGGAATCAGCGCTCTGGGCGCGGCCACCGTCCCGGCGTACGCCGCGGGCGGCTCGGGGGAATCAGCACAGAGCATGCAGGCGGCTCACCAGGTCACCATGACCTGGATATCCGGCTATCATCGCTACGCGACCATCGACGGCGGTCTGTATACGATCGGAAACACGTTGCCGGACGGGGCCCGCGTGGTGGCGATCCAGAAGGGCAGTGTCACCCTCCTCGAGGACGGCAGGCGGGAGAAGGTCAAGATGGTCAATACGCCGCCCGACGAGTCCTC
>JBAUWJ010000091.1:0-10044 GCA_049583715.1 Arenicellales bacterium
GATCGACGGCGCGGGCCGGGTGCTGGAGGGCATTGGGGAAGTCGAGGCGACGGCGCGGTCCATTCATATCGCGGGTCATCGCGCCAACCCGCGTCACCAGGTCCTCCTCCACACGCATATGCCGCATGCCACCGCGCTGACCATGCTCAAAGGGGGACGTCTCGAGATGGCGCACCAGACGGCGGTTCGATTCCATGGTCGCATGGCCCACCACGGTTTCGGCGGCATCGCCCTGGACGATGCCGAGGGCGATCGGATCGCGCAGGCGCAGCGGGAGAATCCCGATGCGGACATTTTCTTTCTCGAGCATCACGGGGTCACGGTGGGCGCCGGGAGCGTGGCGGTCGCCTTCGATGACCTCTATTACCTCGAGCGCGCCTGCCGGCAGCAGATCCTCGCTCAGAGCACCGGGCTGCCGTTGAAGCTGATCGAGGGAGAGGTGCTGCGAGAGACGCAGCGGCAGATCGAGCAGGTTCGCGTGGCGCTTGCCGAGGGGCATTTCGCCGCGTTGCTGCGGTGCCATGGGCTGGGTTGAGGGCAGCGGCGGATCGCGACTGAAGCCGCTCCTGGGAGCAAGCGATTTCCGCGCCCGGCTGAAGGAAGCGCAGGGAGCCTTTGATGTGGAACTGAGCGATGAGGATGCGCGCCGATAGAATCACCGAATAGACCAACCCCACGGGAGGCATCCATGACCACCACTTCCATTGCTCCTTTCTCAGTGGACCTGACCAGTCAGCACGCCGTGATCTTCGGCGGCAGCAGCGGAATCGGCAAAGCCACCGCCGCCGCTATTCTCGGTCGTGGCGGCCGCGTGACGCTGGTCAGCCGCAGCGAAGACAAGCTCGCCGCCGCTGCCGGCGAGCTGAACACGCCCGACCGCACTGAAATTGGCGCCGTCGACATGACCGATGAGGCCGCTGTCGGCAAGTTCTTCGCAAGCCATGCAAACAATTCCATCGACCACCTGGTCATCAGCGCCTCGTCGGCGGTGCACGGCCCCTTCGCCGAGCTTCAAACCGGCCCCGTCCGGGGAATGTTCGACTCCAAGTTCTGGGGCCCCTATGTCGTCGCCCGTGAAGCCCTGCCCAAGCTGCGCGACGGCGGGTCCATCACGTTCTTCTCCGGCGTCCTCAGCCGTCGCCCCGGCAAGAACTGCTCCGGACTCGGCGCGGTCAACGCGGCGGTCGAGGGCCTCACCTTCGCCCTCGCCCTGGAGCTCGGTCCACGCCTGCGGGTCAACTGCTGCTCCCCCGGCATGGTCCGCACCGAAGCCTACGCAGCCCTCCCTGACGACAAGCGCGAGGCGATGTACGAATCAACCGGCGCTTCGCTGCCCCTCGGCCGCGTGGGCGAGCCGCAGGAGATCGCCGACGCGGTGCTGTTCCTGATGACCAATCCTTACACCACCGGCAAGGTCCTGGACATCGATGGCGGTCACATGATCAGGCAATACGCGACGGCCTAGTGAGGCGGGTAGTCCCCAGCCGGGTCAGAGAACAAATTCTTCTACTATTGGAAGATATTGCTCTCTGACCCCCATTTTTGGATGCGCAAGGCGGACGGTGCTAGGATAGACCCCGCCAACAACAACGAGACCTGTTTGAGACAATGAAAATCAGCAAGCGTCGTGACCTTCTAAAAGCCTTCGCCCTGGGAGGTGGTGCGGTAACACTGGGACAGACGGGGTCCACGTGGGTGTCGCCCGTGGTCGAGTCCGTAATGCTCCCAGCTCACGCGCAGACAAGTGGGGTGTGCAGCCTTGCTGCCGGTTGCTACTCTCTCGAGCCAACGTATTACGCATCCTGGCCAGGCGGAGAAGGCCCTTATCAGAACGTGCCGGGTGGACATATGGCACCCGACTGCAGTGACGAATCGATTGGCTCGTGGGATGCGCTGGTGATCGCTCGCAGTGTCTCGGAGGCGCAGGCGGCTTTTGACGCGGCTTCGATTCCGTATTCCGCGATCAACCCCACACCGAATCAGCCGGCAGAATTGGCCGAAGGCTGCACGGTGTATTTCCTGCCACCGCCAAGTTGAGGTAATTGGAGTCGCGAATCATCGCGCGGTGGGAGCGCGCGGCAGATGTCGAGCAGGCGATCGTCGCTGAGGATGCCGACACGCCCTGAGGAATCGGATCGTCGTTTGTCAGCCCCGACGTGAGCGTGAAGGACCCCCGATCACGACTGCTCCCAGCCGTCCCAGCGCCCCGCCAGGATGGCCTGAGTCGGACCGCGACGGACCAGGTCCCGGCCGTCGCTCAGCCACTCGGTGGAGCCCAGCGCGAACACTTCGTCATTCTCGCGAAACGCCTTCCGCAGGCGGTCGCGGAGCATGGCCACCCGTTCGCTGTCGTCGTCGACGATCAACAGGTACGTGGGTACAACCAGTATGTTCGGGGACTGCATCCTCCTCCCGACCCGCCGCTGCGCGCGAATGGTGATCGCTCAACCTGGGTCTTCACGAGACTCCAGGCAGTTAAAGCACAATTCACGCGCCCCTGCGCACATCGCGACGCCATGCATCGCGCGGCACCGCCGTTTCGCCTGCCCCCGAGAAGCTGGTCCGCAGCCGCCGAAGGAGTGAGACCGCACCATACCATCGCACACCGATCAGCTCCGCGATGGGGCCGACGATATCCTCGATGGGCACCTTTGGGATCGAGCCGTGCCGGGCGATAGACGTCGATGTGGTCGACGCCCAGGCGCTGCAGCGAATAGGCCGCGAAGTGCCGGTGGTGCCTGGTTGATGCATTTGCATTCGGTCTCCTCCTATCGTCGGAACGTGTGCGGGGACCGGCCGGCGGCGGAGCGGCTCTTCCAACGTCTATGAGGTTGCATGGTGCAGCGCGTTGTTCATTTGCTCGGTCCATTGGGGATTGTGAGCCTTTAGAGGCGCCAATACGTCGCCGGCTTGACTCGAGACTTTCGCCATCTCGCGGGCGCAACGCCGGGCTTCGTCCCATCTTCCAAGCCCAGCGTAACACTGAACGAGAACCTCCAGGCTGGTGCGCCAATTGGGCCGGACCTGCAGGGCACGCGTGGCAGCCTCCAGTGCGGCTTCCGCCTGTCCGGAGAACAGACGCGCCAGAGCAAGGACGTTGAGCCAGACAAAATTCTGGGGATCATGTTGGCTCAGTCGCAATCCGTGCTCGAGCGGGCGAATCGCTTCTGACGCGCGTCCGCTGTATAGAAGCGCCATTCCCAGGACCAGATGGCCCAAAGCAAAGTTGGGGCTGAGCTCGACGGCCTTTCTGGCGGCGCTTATCGACTGCTCGAATCGTTCCGCAATCACGCTGACAATGGCAAGCGAGTAATGTGTATACGGATTTCGGTCGTCGAGTTGAACTGCCCGGAGTGCCGCCTCCGTGCCTTCCTGCAAATCATCGACCGGGTTGGTGGACCAGCCATAGGCGACGATACCGGCACTCACCCGGCCGCGCCACAGATGCGCTTCAGGGAGTTCAGGATCGAGCCTGCAGGCCTCGCGAAACAGCTCCCGTGCCTTCAAATGGTCATTCTGCGTCACTTGATGAAAGTGCCAGGTGCCGCGCCGCACAATGTCCCATGCCGTCATGTTGCCGGTGTGCCGCGCCACCACCTGCGCCCCTTCGATCTTGAGCAGCTCCGGCTCGATCGCGCCCGCCACGCGTTCGGCGATTTCGTCCTGAACGGCGAAAACCTCGGTCAGCTCCAGGTCATAGCGCTCGGTCCAGATGTACGCCCCTGAGTGAGCATCGACGAGCTGCGCGGAAACCCGCATGCGCTGCCCGGATTTTCGCACGCTGCCTTCGAGCAGATACTGTACCTCGAGCTCTCGCGCCACTTGTGCCAACTCGACAGGCTCCCCCTTGTAGATGAAGCTCGAGTTGCGCGTGATGACAACGAACCAGCGAAATCGTGTCAGCGCGGTAATGATGTCTTCGGTGATACCGTCCGCGAGATATTCCTGTTCTTTCTCGCCGCTCAAATTGGTGAACGGCAGAACGGCTATCGACGGCCTCTGCTCACGCTCAGCGGAGGACGACCTGTCTGGCTCGTCGGACCCGATCACGCCGGATTCCGGAAGGCGGGCGAAACGATATCCGACGCGCGGGACCGTCACGATCCACTCCCCTCCGTCCTCCGTCGCCCCCAGCAACTTTCTCAGGGCCGCGACCTGAACCGACAGATTGCTCTCCTCAACCACGCTATCCGACCAGGCCGCCTGCATGAGGTCGGATTTGGTCAGGACTTTTCCATGCGCGCTGACAAGTGCCTGCAGCAGAAGAAGACCTTTGCTACTGACGGCGACCCTCTGACCCTCCCGCACCAGCGTCCCATCCCGGGCGTCGAGAACGAACGGACCAAAAACAAACCGTGCAGGAGTGGACATGAGCGGCTCTTGGTCGATTTCAAAAGAATTTGGAACTTTTCGGCACCTAGTTTAGGACTTTTCAGCCTCCCCTGCTGCATCCTGAAGGCGTCAATCCACAACGTTCATCAGGAGGTTCCATGGCAATCCCGAGCGAGACGATCAGGACGGAAGGCACACAGGTTGCAACCAATCAGAAAGCAACGGTGGTTCGTGCCGGCGCCAAATTCCGATCCGAGCAGGGATCGGACTACGAACCGGGTATCAGCAACGAGACAGTTGGCTCAAAGGCTGTATTTCTCGGAATGGTAACCCTTCCGGCGGACGCCCGAACCCAGGCGCACAAACACGAGCACCACGAGACTGCGCTGTATATGCTCGAGGGCGACGAGTGCGAATTGTGGACCGGTGAGCAGCTTCAGCACCGCGACACGGCGCGGGCCGGCGACTTCATCTACATTCCCGCAAACGTGCCGCATGTTGCAGTAAACCGGGGGGAACGATCCGCCGTCTTTATTGCTTCGCGCAACGATCCGACCGCGCAGGAAAGCGTGGTGTTGTATCCCGAGATGGACAAACTGGTGCCTTGAGACCATCGCGGCCGCAAGATGGATTTGCCCTCCCGCCCGCATTGCGCCGCTGCAATGCGGGCGGGAAAGGAAGCTCCGTACCGCAGGAAGCCGAAGCCATACGGTCGCTCGTCAGCAGCCAGGGCGTGGTGCTGATCCGCGGATTCGACATCGCCACGCCCGAAGCCTTTCGCGCGCTTTGCCAGGCGATCGAGCCGGATCTTCGGGCCTGCACCGGCGGGGATTCTCCGCGCACCGGGGTCGCCGATAAGGTGTATACCTCGACGGAGTACGACGCTTCGCTGGAGGTGCTTTTGCACAGGACCGGATCGCCGAGGCGCAGCGGGAGAACCCCGATGCGGACATTTTCTTTCTCGAGCATCAGGGGGTCACGGTGGGTGCCGGGAGCGTGGCCGTCGCCTTCGATGACCTGTATTACCTCGAGCGCGCCTGCCGGCAGCAGATTCTCGCCCAGAGCACCGGCAAGCGCCTTTCACCCGCAACGTGTATCGGTTAATCTATCCGTCGGCTCCGGGCACGGATCCTGCCGAGAAGCGGCGAACGGCGAAGCTCCCACGCGTACGTATGAGCGGCCGGCCGGCGTGGCAAAGCGGGGCGCGCTCGTTGTAGAGTGAACGGTGGTCCCTGCGTAACCAGGTTCCATACCGGTCCTGGATATTGTCGTATCGGTCAACCCGCAGCCGCGACGTGGCCGCAAAGAAGCAAGTGGGAGGAACACCCCGTGGCTCACAAGCAGGAAACAATCGGCCCCGACCTCGCAGCCGGTATCGCAATCGAGAACGTACCGGAGGGCGGAATGGTCGGCGGCCACGTGGGCGAGGACAACGTCGTCCTTGCGCGGCATGGAGGCCAGCTCTATGCCGTCAGCGCGAAGTGCACGCACTACGGTGGCCCGTTGCATGAAGGGCTGGTCGTCGGCGACACCGTGCGCTGCCCCTGGCACCACGCGCGATTCGACCTCAAAACGGGCGCAGCGGTCGGCGCGCCGGCGCTCAATGCCGTCGGCTGCTGGCGAGTGGACACGGAGGACGGACGGGTCTACGTCCGCGAGCGGGCGAAGCCCGCGGCGACGCATCCGCGCCCCGCCCGCGCGCCTGACTCGGTCGTCATCATCGGCGGCGGAGCGGCCGGCGAAGCGGCTGCCGAGACGCTGCGGCGTGAAGGCTACACGGGCCCAATCGCGATTTTGAGCGACGACGCCGCCCCGCCTTGCGATCGGCCGAATCTGTCCAAAGATTATCTCGCCGGCGCCGCGCAACCATCGTGGATCCCGTTGCGCGGCCCCAAGTTCTATCGCGAGCACGAGATCGAGCTGCGCCTCGGCACCCGGGCCTTGTCCATCGATCCGGCCGCGCGCGAAGTCAAGCTCGCCGACGGCGCGACGCTCGGGTTCGGCGCCCTGCTGCTTGCCACCGGCGCGGAGCCGGTGCGCCTTCCGATCCCAGGCGCCGATCTGCCGCACGTGCACGCCTTGCGCACGCTCGCCGACTGCGACGCGATTATCGCGGCGGTCGAAGCGGGCGCGCGGAGCGCCGTCGTCGTCGGAGCGAGCTTCATCGGCCTGGAAGTCGCCGCGTCGCTGCGCCAGCGCGATGTGGACGTGCACATCGTGGCGCCCGAGGCGCGCCCACTCGAGCGCGTGATGGGATCCGCCCTCGGGGACTTCATTCGCACGCTGCACGAGTCCAGGGGCGTCGTGTTTCATCTGGAGCAGACCGTCACCGCGTTCGAAGGGCGGCATGTCCTGTTGCAGAACGGCGACCGGCTCGCGGCGGATCTCGTCGTCACCGGCGTCGGCGTGCGCCCGCGCACCGCGCTTGCCGAAGCGGCGGGGCTCGAAGTCGACAACGGCGTACTCGTCAACGAGTACCTGCAAACAAGCGCGCCGGACATCTACGCAGCCGGGGATATCTGCCGCTGGCCCGATCGGATCTCCGGCGAGCGCATCCGGGTCGAGCACTGGGTCGTAGCGCAGCGCCAGGGCCAGGCAGCCGCCCGCAACATACTCGGCGCCGAGAGGCCCTTCTCAGAGGCGCCGTTCTTCTGGAGCCAGCATTACGACGCCGGCATCAACTACGTCGGGCACGCCACGCGCTGGGACCGCGTCGAGACCGACGGCGATGCATCGAAGTACGACTTCACGGCGCGGTTTTTCCAGGGCGAGCGCCTTGCCGCAATTGCGACGATCTATCGCGACGTGGAGAGCTTGCGGGCTGAAGCGCAAATGGAAGCTCGCGCCGCAGGCTGACGGCGCTCGCAAGGCGTCCGGGCGGACGCCGGTTTGGCCCCGACACCGTCTGTTCGCCAGGCGCAAAAACAAGACCCCGCCGAAGCGGGGTCTTGCCGAACTCGGACTGTCCGGACCGGCAATGTGCCGGCCGGCGCCAGGAGGCGCCGAAGGGACGGCCGTTAGGCGTTCTTGAGGTCGGCGGCGGCTTGCTTGCCCCGCTCCTCGATCACGTTGTAGCTGACGCGCTGACCTTCATTCAGCGAGCCCATACCGGCTCGTTCCACCGCGCTGATATGGACGAAAACGTCTTTCGAGCCGTTCTCCGGCTGAATAAAACCAAACCCCTTGGCGGGATTGAACCACTTAACGGTACCAATAGCCATTCTGGCCTCCACGTATAGAATACGCGCGCAAATCGGGCGCGTGTCGAACAATCTGGTTATCTTGGGTGTCTTTTAATGCACCGCCCGGGACCGGGCGGATTACGAAAGGCAGGCCAGTAGGAAGATTGCATGCGGATAGTGCGCCCAATCTACGGGAGATGCAAACCCTATTTGCAAATAGTTTCGATCGGCCGGCGCCTTTCGGGTACCTATTTGACTGCGCCTGGCTGTTTCCATCCTTGCGGGGACGGTTTTCCGGTCATCCCTCACTCAACTACCCCCAAGGAGGCTGCTGGCCCGCCGAGGAAAGCCTCGAGTTACGGCATCAAGACCACGGAAGCCGCCGCGGCGTTGGTAGCCCGTTCCCGCCGTACGGCCGGACTGACAGAGGACGAAGCCCGGGAAGTCGCGGTTGACGAGACCCGGCGCGCCCGCAGCTGATGCCCCGTGTCGCTGCAGTCGACACGAATGTCGTGGTCGGCAGTCTGCTGACACAGACGCCCTCTTCGCCCCTTGTCACCATCGTCGACGGCATGTTGTCGGGACGCTTCCCTTTCGTCCTGTCGCCGTCGCTGCTGGAGGACAGTCCTCTTCCCACGGCGCTCAAACCTGCAGCGTGAATTCGCGACGGTTACGACAAGCACTATCGTCGGCCACTTCGTAGATGATTCAACAGGCGCCCTGGCGGACCCGGGATAGTGCTTGGCCGCGGGTGGGTACAGGTCCACGGTGACCCGGTGGGGGCAATGCTCCCGGTCGTAGCGCATGGCGGCGGTGATGGGCGCGGAGTCGGCGTTGGGCCAGTTTACCTCTTGTGTGAAACCGGGACGCATGTAACGCAGTCGCAGGAAACCGTGCTCGACCAAAGTCTTCGCGCCGTCTTCTTCAGCGACCAGTTGCCTGGCAAACTATGTTGGTTGGTATTGTGGTGACTCCCGAAAAAGGTGCGCGAATGAAGAAATCCGGCCTCGATGCAACCGATATCCGCATTCTCAGCGCGGTTCAGAAACATGGTCCACTGAGCAAGACCAGACTGGCTGAGATCGTCAATCTGTCGCCCTCGCCGTGCTGGGCGCGCCTGCACAAGTTGAAGGCGGCGGGGTTCATACGCGGATACCACGCCGAGATCGCGCTTGACCGGATCGCCGAGTTTACCCAGGTCGTCGTGACGGTCGCGCTCACGCAGCACCGCAAGTCGGATTTCGACCGGTTCGAGGCCCACATCCGCAGCCTGGACGAAATCACGGAATGCATCGCCACGGGCGGTGGCATGGATTACGTCATGACAGTTTTCGCGCCGGATCTGCCGGCCTTCCAGAGCCTGATGGACGCCCTGCTCACGGCCGATCTCGGGATCGGCAGGTACATGACCTACATTGCGACCCGACGGGTCAAGACCGGCCAGCCCAACCTCGCCAAACTGGCCGTGAAAGCCGGCCAATAGGGGCCGGCGACCGAACGGCCTGTTTCGAACAAAAAAGCGGTCCGTTTGGTCTTTGCGCCGCCGATTTGCAGTCCGCGCCGAGGTGCGTTCGCGGGTATTGTCGCGCCCTTGTTCACACATGCCACGGCAACATGCGCCGCTGGCCAACAAAGGCGAGTGACATGACGCAGCCAGATGACTTCGGGTTCGGTACCCAGATCCGCAAATCCCCTTATTTCGAGGCAACGGTCCGGTGGGGGGCCCGGGGATTTTCAGTCTATAACCACATGTATATCCCGCGGGATTTCGGTGATCCGGAGCAGAATTTCTGGAACCTGGTGAACGACGCAATCCTGTGCGACGTGGCCGTTGAACGGCAGGTCGAGATCACCGGGCCGGATGCGGCCGCGTTCACTCAGATGCTGACACCCCGCGACCTGTCGAAGATGGCCATCGGGCAGTGCAAATATGTCCTGATCACCAACGCGGATGGCGGCATCCTGAACGATCCGGTCCTGCTGCGCCTCGGTGAAAACCACTTCTGGCTTTCGCTGGCCGACAGCGACATCCTGCTCTGGGCGCAGGGCGTGGCCGTGCATTCGGGAATGGACGTCACGATCCGGGAGCCGGATGTGTCGCCGCTGCAATTGCAGGGACCGAGATCGGGCGACGTGATGACCGCGTTGTTCGGTGAGACCATCAAGGACCTGCGCTATTTCTGGCTGCGCGAAGTGGCGCTTGACGGCATTCCGCTGGTCGTTTCGCGCACGGGCTGGTCCAGCGAGCTGGGCTACGAGCTGTACCTCCGGGACGGGATGCGCGGCGACGAGCTGTGGGAGAAGATCATGGCAGCGGGCCGGCCGTTTGGCCTGAAGCCCGGCCATACGTCGACCATCCGGCGCATCGAGGGCGGCATGCTCTCGTATCACGCGGATGCGGATATCAACACGAACCCCTATGAGCTGGGCATGGACCGGTTGGTCAACCTCGACATGGAGGCCGACTTCATCGGCAAGGCCGCGCTGCGCCGCATCCGGGGAACCGGGGTAAGCCGCAAGCAGGTTGGCC
>JBAUWJ010000092.1:0-6066 GCA_049583715.1 Arenicellales bacterium
CCTGCCCGATGAACACCAGGCCGGGGTGGCCGCGCAGGTTCGTCGACAGGTACACGGGGCCCTTGAACCCGAGGTTCCGCGCGTATTCCGGATAGCGCTTGCAGTCGTCGGCGGGACCGGGCAGGTAAACCTTGTGTTTCGCTCCCTGCTTACCGGCCTCGGTTTGCGCGGCGGTCGCCGGTTCCGTAGCGGTGCCGGTTCCTGCATCGGTGGCGGCCACGCACACGTTTCCGGCCACGACCAGCAGCACCATCCAATACCTCCCGCGGCCAGGACGGCGCGTGGCGCCCAACGCGGGCGGCCTGGCGACGCTCGTACGAGGCCCGACGGATGGCGGTCTGACAGGTTCCAGCTCCGAGTCCGTACCCTGGGCCAGTGGGGAAGCTCTGGTCGATTGCGAACGCGGGCACTCCACGGAGCCCGGCTGCGGCGAACAGCCCCTGGATTGCTTCACTCCGCTCGCAATGACGATCTTCCGTACGCTCCTTTCCGGTATTGGTTGATCGGGGACCTCCGGGTTCGCTGTTTCGGGGATACCCCGCAGCTTTCCCCCCAAAGCGTGTATCTCTGGATTGCTTCGTCGCTTCGCTCCTCGCAATGACGGAATCAATGACGCTTTCCGTAGATTACGCAATTGGTCTCAGCCTCCATTGGAATCGACGGGCACGAACATCGGCCCTCCATAGCACGGCCAGGATTCCGGCTCGTACAGGCCGTCCTTTACCACGGCCTCGGCCCAGCAGTACTGGTGCTCGCCGCGGGCGTCGGCGGCGAGCTGGGGGACGTACCAGAGGACGAAGCCGGACTTGTCCAGTGCTTCCGGTGGATTGTCGATGAACTGCTCAGGTCCCTGGCGATAGTCGTCGTTGCAGCAGGGGCCGATGGTGATCATGTCCGTATCGCCCTCTCCCGGCTTGGCACGGGTCACGTAGACATAGGCATGATCGCCCCGGTTGTCCGGGAACTGACCCGTCCCCGGCTCCACGTACCAGCCCTTGCTCTGATCCTCCATCCGGTACTGGTAGCCCTGCTTCGTGTACCGCGTATTTGAATCCTGCAGCCGCCACTGCTCCGTCTTCCAGGTCGACCAGCCACTGCCGGTCCACTCCGCGAACTCCGCCTTCGGCCCGAGGGCCGGCTTGATGCGCAGTACCGGACGATACATCCCGTGCAGCCCGCAGCCGCGCCCGTACTGGCCGGCGGCGACGCGAAAGCGGCCGTCATCATAGAACTCGAAGCGCTGGGTGTACCTGTAGTTGCAGGGGGCGGGCCACAGGGGGTGATGAAAGTCCTGCTCCATGGCGAATCCGCCGCCTTCTCCCTGATCCTTCCCGATCGCGCTCACTTGCGGACCCGTGAGCGCCCCGACGGCGGCCGAGCTGAACTCCGGACAGCCGATGGCGTCGCTGTAGCCGAAACCCTTGTGCTCGGAATAGCTGACGTGCCAATCCACGAGCTTCGCGCTGTCGAGCACCTTCTCCTTGCCGAAGTAGACGTCGCTGATCTCGAGCCCGTCGGAGCTGGTGATTATGTACTCGAACTTCCACTTACCCTTTTCGAAGGTCTGCCTCTTCCGGCAGTATTTCTGATACACGTTCTCGCGCTGGATCGATTCCTCGGTGGGCTTGATGGCCCGTGTCGCGCCGATGTGGGTCCACTGTACGCCGGCCACGTCTCCATCCGTCAGGTCCACGATCGCCCACAGGGCTTTCTGCGCGTTGGTGAACACGAATGTCGGTGCAACGCACAGGTGCCGTGAGCTTTCGCACTGAGTGTGATTCAGCGCGGTCTGAACGTCGGCCATCACCGCTGAGCCTTCCTCCGGCTTGAAGCCGAGGGCGGCGATGACCTTCGGTGAGTTCACCGCGATCTCCAGCGCACGCCTTGTCAGGTAGGCGGGAACCTGCGGCTGACCTCTTGCGTACTCGCTGATCGCGACGACCCGCTTGCGCGCGACGTCGACGATGACACGGAAGCTGGCATTGAATGCATAGTTGTAGATGTCGACCCGGTAGCAGATCGACTGCCGGCACGAGAGAGCGGATCTCGGCAAGTCGCTGTCGCGGGCCGGGTCGATCTGGAATACCGCGGATCGCAGCGCCTTCCCGGACCCGGAATCGATGACCTTGCGCCTCACTTCGTTGTTCGCGAACACGAGGTCCTGAGCCAGGACCTGCTTCGAGTCTAGGGGACCGGGCAGCGGTTTGATACCGGTAGCCACGGCGGCCGGCTGACCGGTATCAGCGGTCTTGTCGGTGCTGGTCTGTGACCACGTCGTATTGAACAGGAGCCAGAACAGAGGGACGGCGATCCACGCTGCATGTCTGGCGAGCCGGCGCAGCCGACGGCGCGGGCCCTGGAATGAGGCTCGTGACATGGAAACCTATCGGATGGCTGCGGCGCTCGGGATTGGAAAGCCCACCGAAGCTCAGCGGAACAGGGGGAGAACGAAGTAACTTCCCCGCGCGAAACCATGAGCAGGGGACGTCGAGGCCGTTTCGGCGCGAAGTCGCAGCGTCGGCTCGAACCGATTCCTACTTGACATTGGAGGAGACTGCATTGCCGCGAGCCGCGCCAGCGCGGTCCCCATGGAGCGGAACGACCGGCAACCGCAAGTACAGGCTTTCCATGGCCCCATGCCGGTCGAGGAGCACCCTGTTCGTCTCTACCGAACCCAGTTTTGCGTCGGTACCCTTCACGCTGTCTCCCGGTTTATAGCTGTCCACCTGACGCGAATTGACCTCTATCAAGGCGCGGGCATATCGCTGGTCCGCGCTGGCAATCATTCCCATCAAGCGCAACCGGAGCTTGGTTTCGGGGGCTTTTCTCGTCAGCTCGGCTTTCTTCTCATCGGCTTTGCCGAACAGGTGTGCAGCGACGATACGGTCGACATTCTCCCGCGCATTGCCGGCGCCGGGGGCTGCCCGGATGGCGCTCTGTTTCACCGGCATTCCCGCCTTTCCATTGCCGCGTCCGATCAGTCCGGGTAAGCTCGTAAAGACGACAGCGATCAGCACGGCGAGGCTCGCCGCCACGACCAGGATATCCGGAACTCTACGCGGCCGCCGAGAAGACATTTATTCCTATTCCCCAGAGCCCAACCATCGGGTACTCGATCAAGATGGATGATTGTCCCATATTAGCCGCCGGCAACAAAACATCCCACCTGCCCTGTTTATCGAGCACTTCCGTATCGGCGAGCACACGACTTCTGCGACATCCTCTTCCGGTTGCGGGCCCATCTGACGTGGCCTGTGGGACGAATTGAGTCCTCTGATCATGCGATACCGGGACTCGACGTCCCGCCACGAGGAAGAGTTGCGCGCCTGGGCGGGCGCGCTTCTCGTCGAAGGAAGTGCGCCGCGGCAAGCTCCCGTATCCGACTATCAGGAGATCGGGACTTTTCTGCGGCACCACGGACTGGAGGCCCTCATCTTTGGGCGGATGGATCGAACATCGATGCCCGCCGACGTGGCAGCCGAGTGGAAAGCAGGCCTGAGCCGCGCCGCCGCCCTGGAGCTTGCCCGGAAGGAAGAATTCGTATCCGTCATGAGGGCCTTGAGTCCGCAGGGACAGCCGTCCCCGATCGTGTTCAAGGGCCAGGCGCTCGCGTACAGCCTGTATCCGCAGCCTTGGTTGAGACCACGCGTCGACGTCGATCTGCTGATCGAGAAGACGCGCTTCGACACGGTCGAGAAATCGCTTGTCGGTCTGGGTTACGAGCGCTTCAATGCCATCGATGGCGATCTCATACTGCGACAGGCGATCTTTCAAAAACGAAGCTTCCATACGATGCACGCCTGGGACGTCCACTGGGCAATCAGCAATCGACCTGCCCTGGCTGGAGCATTGACCTACCGACGGCTGCTCGAAACCGCCACGCCGCGGGACGTCGACGGGGTGAGCATACTTGTCCCCGACCTCGTCGACGCCCTATTGATCGCCTGCGTGCACTTGATCGGCCACCATTCCGCCGACACGCGTTTGATATGGCTCTACGACATCCATCTCCTGGCAAACGCTTTGTCGGAAGCTCAGTGCCACGACTTTCTCCGCGCCGCGGCGGCTCACGCCGAAATGAAGTCCGCCTGCCGCGCCTCTCTCGAGCTAACCGGCCTGTACCTGCCCACCCGGCGGACGCGCGACCTCTCCCGCCTCCTCGGTTCCGCCACCGGTGTCCGGGCGCCGGCCGTGCGCTCGAGATTTATGCATCTGCTCCAGGACGCGCGGGCGGTCCGAGGATCGGACAGGATCGCTTTCGTCAGGCAACATTTGTTTCCCTCGCCTGCTTACATGACGAGGCGCTACGGAATCAAACGCCGGTGGCAGCTTCCTTTCTGGTACGTGATCCGGATCGGGCGGGCCCTGCCCAAGCTGTTCGGGCGTCAGTAGGAAGGCTTGCGCGGGGCGGCCAAGGACCTTGTCAGGTATCGAGCTCGTCGACTCGCACCCTGCAGACCCTGCTCGACCATCGGCCGTCCTCCTCCAGCTCGAACACCCGATATCCGGGGAGAGCGGCGTCTATAGCGAACTTTGGGACCGCCGGAGTGAATTGGGCGCAGGTCGAGGGCGTGGTCAGCACGGGGATCCCGGCCGCGTTTCCTTGGAATTCCTGGTGCACGTGGCCGCACACCACGGCTTTGACCGGCGGGTCCGTGAGGACGGACAGGAAGCGCTCGCCGTCGACACATCGCTGGGTGTCGATCCAGGCGCTGTGTATCGCGACCGGCGGGTGGTGCAGGGCCACGATGACGTGGTCCTCGGCGCCCCGCAAGGACGCCGCAAGCCGATCGATCTGCGCTTCTCCGATCTCGCCGTGAACGCGACCCGGGACCTGGCTGTTCAACATCGCCACGCGCCAGCCGCCCAAATGGACGTCCCGGCCCACGAAGAAATCCTCTTCCTCCAGGTGCGCACGCATGTGGTCCAGGTTGTCGTGGTTGCCCGGTATCGCGTAGACCGGCGCCGTTCGAAGAGGCGCCAGCAGCTCCTTCAGGAACTCGTATCCTTCCGGACTCTCATCCTGGCACAGGTCGCCCGTCAACAGCACGGCGTCGAAGTCGGGATGGTTGGCCGCAACATCGGCCACGACCGCGCGCAAGGTCTGACAGGTGTTGACCCCGTAAAGGGTCCCGTCGGGCGTCTTGAACACGTGCGTGTCGGTGAGCTGGATGATCTTCAGTGTCATTATTCGAGTTTCTTGAGGTAGGTCTTTGCGCGCTCGTCGCCGCGATCGGCGGCGCTCTGAATCCAGTACAGGCCCAAAGCGTCGTTCTGGGCCACCCCTTCGCCGTTGACGTACAACATGCCCAGGTTGAACTGCGCCTTCACATGCTCCTGCTGCGCCGCGAGCTGGTACCAGCGGAACGCCTGGGCGTAGTCCTTCTGGACGCCCCACCCGCTTTCGTACATGAAGCCGAGGTCGTACTGGGCTTCCGCAACACCGTCCTCCGCCAGCGGTCGCCAGGCCGCCAACGCCGCCTGGTAATCCTGCGCGTTGAAAGCACGCTGCCCCTTGTGCAGCAATTCTCTCTTCTTCTTGCCACTGATCTTCGGTGGTGCACTCTCCGGCGCAGCCTCATCCTCGACACTCGCGGTCTTCGTGGGGGACTTGGCCGCAGAGTTGGTGGTCTCAGGGGCTTCGCCACCGCCCTTTGACGCCTGGCTCTGTTTAGCCTCTTTAGCCTCTTTAGCCTCTTTAGCCTCTTTAGCCTCTTTGGCCTCTTTGGCCTCTTTGGCCTCTTTGGCCTCTTTGGCCTCTTTGGCCTCTTTGGCTTCTTTGGCTTCTTTGGCTTCTTTGGCTTCTTTGGCTTCTTTGGCTTTGGCGCCCTTCGTTTCCTCACCGGTCGCGCTCGTGTCGACCTTGAACGTCTGTTGACGACCGCCGGTGCCGAGACCAGCAGCGCGCTCGGACTTCTTCGGAGCAACAGCTTCTTCCTGAACTGCTTTGAAACTGCGCAGCCAGGGTGAGGATCCTGGCAACTTCTTCTGCAGATGGGCCTCTGCGGCTGCGGCGGCGGCCCTGTCCGGGTAGCTTCCGTATATTGCTTTGAACCAGGTCTTGCC
>JBAUWJ010000093.1:0-4112 GCA_049583715.1 Arenicellales bacterium
CCGATATAGGACTGGTCGCGGCGCGGCCACCACCCCTCCTCTTCACGGACACGCAGCGCGGCGTTGATGCCCGCTATCAGGCCCTGGCCGGCGGCTTCCTCGTACCCGGTGGTGCCGTTGATCTGCCCGGCGAAGAACAACCCTTCGATGAAGCGCGTCTCGAGCGTCGCCTTGAGATCGCGCGGATCGAAGTAATCGTATTCGATGGCGTAGCCGGGGCGGGTGATGTGGGCGTTCTCGAAGCCGGTGATCGAGCGGACCAGTTCCTGCTGAACATCGAAGGGCAGGCTGGTGGAAATGCCGTTGGGATAGACCTCGCTCGTGTGCAGGCCTTCGGGCTCCACGAAGATCTGGTGCCCGGTCCGGTCGGCAAAGCGCACGACCTTGTCCTCGATGGAGGGGCAGTAGCGCGGGCCGACGCCTTCGATGACGCCGGTGAACATCGGCGAGCGATCCAGGCCCGCTCGGATGATGTCGTGGGTACGCTCGTTGGTGTACGTGATGTGGCAGGACACCTGCTCCGGGTGGTCCCCGCTTCGACCCAGATAGGAGAACACCGGCACCGGGAAGTCGCCGGGCTGCTCCTCCATGACGGAATAATCCAGGGTGCCGCCGTCGATGCGCGGCGGTGTACCGGTCTTGAGGCGACCTACCCGGAACGGCAGCTCGCGCAGGCGCGCCGCGAGGGCATTGGCGGGCGGGTCCCCCGCGCGCCCGCCCTGGTAGTTGGAATCGCCGATGTGGATCCTGCCGCCGAGGAAAGTGCCGGTGGTGAGCACCACCACCGGCGCCCGGAAGCGCAGGCCCATCTGGGTCACAGCGCCGGCCACCCGGTCCCGCTCGATGAGGAGATCGTCCACTCCCTGTTGGAACACGAACAGGTTTTGCTGGCTCTCGACAATGCGCCGGATCGCCTGCTTGTACAGCACGCGGTCGGCCTGGGCCCGGGTTGCCCGAACCGCGGGACCCTTGCGGGCGTTCAGGGTCCGGAACTGGATACCGCCGCGGTCGGCGGCCCGTGCCATGGCACCGCCCAGGGCGTCGACCTCCTTGACGATATGCCCCTTGCCGATGCCGCCGATGGCCGGGTTGCAGGACATCTGGCCGACGGTCTCGATGTTGTGCGTCAACAGCAGCGTGCGGCAGCCCATGCGGGCGGACGCGAGCGCCGCCTCGGTGCCGGCGTGCCCGCCGCCCACCACGATGACGTCATATTGCTGTTGCTGGTCCATCTTCCGGCTGATCCGCCGCTGCGGCTGCGATAAGAAAGGGCGAAATGATAACCCGGCGGCCGGGCCCCAGGAAGCGGGCGCGCTCAGGTTCGCGCTGGAGCGCCCGGTGACGCGCTGCACCCCATCGTCCGGCCGCGTGCGATCTTCGCGTACTGGTGGATATCGAAATATTCACCATCTTTGAATACCTCCTCTTTCAATACGCCTTCCAGGAAGTAGGAATTCTTCTTCAAGACCCGGACGGAGGCCTCGTTGGGACCGAGCACCGGTGCGACCAACTTCCGGTACGCGTACTGCGAGAACGCCAGCCCGCTCATTCTTTCCAGTGCCTCACTGGCGATCCCCATTCCCCAATACGCTTCACCTACCCAGCACCCGATCTCCGCGATATGCGACCTCCACCCGGTCTGGGGCCTGATGCCGATGCTCCCCACGAGACGCCCCTGGTATTCGATGACTTTCGTTACGGCGCCGCCTTCCTTCGAGCCCGTCTGGATCCACCACTCGGCGTCCGATCGCGTATAGGGATATGGGAAGGTGTCAACGAGGTATCTGGAGACGTTCCGGTTGTCGGCCAGCCGCACCAACTCTTCCACATCGGAGGCCCTGTATTCCCTCAGCTCAATCATTGCGAAGGGTCGGAATCGATATCCTGATACGCCTCGCTCGAGAACCGCGGCGTGCATATCGCCAGGAAAATCAAATCCTCGGCGCCGACATTGGCGATACGCTGGGGGCACATGGGCGGAATGAGCACGGTGTCCCCGGCACTGACCTGCTGCGGCGGCAAGTCCCCCACCTCCACGCGGCCGATCCCGCTGAGGATGTAGTAGCGCTCCGCGATCGCGGCGAGACGATGCCAACGAGTGGTTACTCCCGGCTCCACCCTCGCGCGGGCAATCGAAACGGCTGGATCGTCCGCGGTATTGGAGAGCTCGGTGATGTAGCACCTCTCGGGTGTGTAGAACTCGCCGCTCGGATCTTGGGGTCTAATGGCTTCCTTCATCTGCTTGGGGCGGAACCTTCGCTATCTGATCGAACACCCACGGGCCCTGGGCCTTGTACTGATGTATGGCGATGATTGCATTCACGACGATCTCCTGGAGCTGCTTGGCGATGCTGTACCTATTTCGAACGGACCTTCTCCCAGTCGTAGGGGATCTCCTCGTGCGCTTCGGGATCCCAGTTGCTTCGTGGTGTCGCGAAGAGATCGCCGCCGTAGGCATGCAGCACCAGGAGCGGCGTGTCGAGCGGATTGCGGATCGCATGGATATGGATGGCCAGGTCCTCGAGGCTCGAAAGATCTACACGGCTCGACATCGCCCCTCCTATAGCCTGATCCTTCGCCGCGTCCAGCAGGATGGCTTCGACACTGGTCTGAGGGTCGTGACTTTCCAGGGCACTCCTGCATTTTTCAATGACTGTGGTGAAAGCGTCGCTCATTCGAATACCTGCATCCCGCATACCGGGTTGTCGTTCACTAAAGTGAAGCATAAGGCCGCCGCGCCCAGCGCTCCAGTTTCGAATCCTCTCCGCGCCGTCCGGCTCACTCTGCCAGCCCGCCCTCCTGCGCCGAAGAGGCGCTTGGGCCGTTGGCGAGCAATTGCCCTTATTGTGCGCACTACTGAGCGCAACCACCACCTTGCTGTACTGGAGGACAGTCAACTGTTCCATACGAACAGAAAACGCAACAATCTCCCGCCTTTGGCTTCAAAAGCGAGTGGCAGGATTCACACTCATAATAGTATTGGCATGAGTCCGTAGGCATAGTTTCCGTCTTCTTATGTCCGCACTTTGGACATGTCAATGTGGACTGCAGGATTGGCTCAATCATTACTCTATCTTGACATCCATTCTGCTCAAGTTTGTTCAATGAAACCGTAAGATTCTTACCTGTCAGCGGCGTTGCCAGGCATAACTCCCCGGTTCAGGGGCGCGCTGCCGGCGAGCCTTGGCGGGGTCGACAGCATCGAGCCGTGGAGGGAATCGCACGTTTGCCATCAAACCTGAGCCAGCAATATCTCGACCAAGGCTTCCGGCTTCAGGCGCGGAATATTGTGTCCACAGTCGAAGGCGAACGTCGTCCACTCGGGATCGGCGCTCAGGCGTTGATAGAGGTCCAGAAACGGACTTCCTTTCCATCCATGTGCTCCGATGAAAGTCTTTCGTGAAACATTGCGCCAACGCCCGCCGAGATCGATTGCCTGGAGAAACGTGCCAATTGGGTGCGGGCGGCATCGCGTATCGAGATTGGGCGGTGGCGCGCAGTTCAGCCCATCGGCCGCCACCCCGGCGATGAACGTCTCACGGAAGTAGGGGCTCGTGAGCGACCAAACCGAGTCACCGGATTCCGGCACATAGGCGTCGCAATAGACCAACGCCCGGATGTTGCCGGGCTCCGCATCCGCGGCGCCGCTCACTACCATTCCGCCGTAAGAGTGGCCGACCAAAACGAGCTCATCGTGATGCGCCTTTATAGCGCGAACGGCCTCACTGATGTGAAGGGCAAGATTAGCCGATGGAGCCGGCACGTCGCCGAGTCCAGCGAGGGTTAGCGGCTGAGCGTTATGCCCATGCGCGATAAGCAAGTCTGCGACTTTCTCGAAAGCCCAACCGCCCTGCCAACCGCCGGGTATCAAGATAAACGTAGCCATATCTCTCGCATCTGTGCGCCTATGTCGCCAGTGGAAGAATGACTCGCTAGAGATCATAGGCTGCTTCTTTGCTTGACCAACCGGAGCGGAAACGAAAAGCGGGAGCGGTCAAGCGCCGGGCTCCATCGCTTTGTTCTGCGGTATTCCGATTATCGGTCGCGCCAATATTCTGGTCGACGACGTTGGTGAGCTACCGCTACGATTTCCACATAGGGAACCAAACGAT
>JBAUWJ010000094.1:0-24756 GCA_049583715.1 Arenicellales bacterium
GCTGGTGGCCAAGGCGGAAGAGGTCGGGACGGTGTTCCTGGTCGGGCACCTCGAGCGTTTCAACGCCGGCATCATGGCCCTCGCGGAACGCGTCGCGGATCCGCGCTTCATAGAGGTGCATCGACTGGGTACATTCGTCGAGCGCGCCACGGACGTTGACGTGGTGACCGACCTGATGATTCACGATATCGATATCGTCCTGTCCCTCGTCAATTCCGAGCTCAAGTACGTATCGGCCGTCGGATCGCCGGTGCTCACCAGTCACGTGGATATCGCCAATGCGCGGCTGGAGTTCGAGAACGGCGCGGTCGCCAACGTTACGGCCTCCCGGGTGTCCGCGAAGAAGTTCCGCCGCATCCGCGTGTTCAGCAGCGGCGGGTACCATGCCCTGAACTTCATCGACCAGCAGATCGACATCGTGCGCAAGACCGAGCCCGAGCCGGGGCAGCTTTATCCCGGCCTGGCTTCGGAACGCCTCAAGGTGGAGTCGAAGGCGCCTCTCGATGCCGAGCTGGAGCACTTCGTCTCCATTATCGCCAGTAAGCAGAAGCCGTTCGTCAACGGACACGATGGGATCCGCGCCCTCAAGGTCGCCGAGCTCGTGCAGGCCAAGATAAAAGAATGTTTGATATGAATGAATCACCGGTTCCGTTTCTGGATCTCGGAACGGAATTCGAAGAGCTGGAATCGGACTGGCTGGAAGCGATTCGACGCGTGGGCCGGTCCGGCAGGTTCATACTGGGTCCCGAGGTGCACGCGTTCGAAAGGGAGTTCGGGGAGTACGTGGGTGCTCCGAACGCGGTGTCGGTCGCCAACGGGACCGATGCATTGATGCTGGCCCTGGAGGCCCTGGGCGTCGGCTCCGGCGACGAAGTCATCACGACGCCCTACAGCTTCTTTGCCACCGCCGAAGTGGTCTCCCGGCTCGGGGCGACGCCGGTATTCGTCGATATCGACCCCGTGACCTTCAACCTCGACGTCAACCGGGTGGAGGCGGCAATCACCGGCAGGACCCGAGCCCTGATTCCGGTACACCTGTTCGGTTGTCCGGCCGACATGACGGCGCTTGATGCTCTTGCCCGGCGCCGGGGGCTGGCGGTGCTGGAGGACTGCGCCCAGGCGTTCGGCGCCATCCACGGCGGTCGGAAGGTCGGGAGCTGGGGCGATTTCGGCTGTTTCAGCTTCTACCCCACCAAGATGCTGGCCTGCTATGGCGACGGCGGCATGATCACGGCGAAGAACGCCGCGCACGTGGAGAGGATCAGGCACCTGCGGAACCACGGCGCGAGCGCCCCGTTCGTCCACGACTCGATCGGCTGCAACAGCCGGTTGGATGAGGTTCAGGCGGCGCTGCTCCGTATCAAGCTGCGGCGCGTCGCGGACGGCATCGCCCGCCGACGGCAGGTGGCGGCATGGTACGAGCTCGGCTTTGCGGGCAGCGAGGTGGTCGTGCCCCGCTCTCCCCACGGAGAGCACGTCTACAACCTGTACACCATTCGAACCCCGGGCCGGGACCGCGTGAAGGAACGCCTCGCGGCCGCCGGCATCGGCTTCAGCGTGTGCTATCCGCTGCCTCTGCACCTCCAGCCGGTATACCGGTACCTTGGATATTCGGTAGGTGACCTTCCCAACGCCGACCGGGCCTCCGAGGAGTGCATATCGCTGCCGATTCACCCTTACATGACCGACGGACAGGTCGCGCGCGTCGTCGACGTCGTCCTGGCCGATCGCTGATTGATGAGACCATGGCTGCTCGCGGCCCTGCTTGTGGCATTGAATGCCCACGGCGCCTGCCGGGAATCGACTCCGGCGTTGAATTCCATGACCGGCGCCGAGCTGACCCTCGAGGGTCCGGCGGGGCAGGCCGTCCGACTCCGGGTGCGCGTGGCCGACGATAACACCGAGCTCGCCGGCGGCTTTCAGTACGTGTGTCCGGATACGATCGCGAAGACGTCGATCTATTTCGTGTTCGACCATCCCCTGCACCCCACGTTTCATATGCACAACGTCGAGGCGCCGCTCGACATCGCGTTCATCGACGCCGACGGGGTGATCGTGAATATCCAGCGCATGGAACCCTACGTGCTCGGTGCCGCGCACTATCGGTATTACAGCCCTCCCGGTGAGGTGACTGCCGCGCTGGAGACGCGAGCCGGGTACTTCGCCGAAAAGCAAGTCACCGTTGGAGACTGGAAAGTAGAAGCTTCGAGATAGTGGCAGAGAAACCGAAAACGGCGCCCTACGGCTCGTGGACAGGCCTGTTCGACATCAAGGCTCTGTTCGAGAAGCCGGCGACTCCCGCCTATCCCGTCAAGCACGACGGTCGGATCTACTGGCTGGAGGCGCGTCCCGAGGAGGGTGGGCGCGCGGTACTGATGCGGCGGGAGGCGTCGGGCATCGAGCACTGCCTGACGCCGGATAATTTCTCCCTTCGCAGCACCGTGCACGAGTACGGCGGCTGCCCGTATACCATCCACGGCAGCGCCTGCTACTTCGTCAACGCCGTCGATCAGCGCATCTACACGCAATCCCTGCGGGATGCCGGCGAGCCGGTACCCGTCACGCCCCGCTCGCAGGACGGCGCCCAGCGCCGCTACATCGACCTGTGTGTCACCGACGACGGCCGGGATCTGGTGTTCGTTATGGAGCAGGAAGTGCCTTCTTCGGAGAACGAGAACCTCCTCGCCGCCGTGAAGCTGGAACCGGGCGCGATTCACGAGCCGCGGGTGCTGCAGAGCGGCCATGATTTCTACGCCAACCCGGTGCTGGATGCGAAGCACCGGCGCATTGCCTGGCTGCAGTGGGATCATCCCGACATGCCATGGGACGAATCGTCCGCGATGATGGCTTCCTACACGCAGGACCTGGACGGTCTTCACCTGCACGATGTCGAGTGCGTGCTCGGTGCCGCGGAGACCTCCGTGTGCCAGCTCGCCTTCGACGACAACGGTGACCTGCTGCTCGTCGCCGACGGGGATTCGGCTCCCGGGGAGAACACGAATTTCTGGAATCTCTTCCGTTACCAAAAGGGACGGTTCACGCAGCTCACCTTCGACGAGAAGGAATACGGGGCGCCTCATTGGGTCTTCGGAGACCGCCGGTATGTGGTGCTGGAAGACTACATCCTCGCCGTGCGCACCGGTCCCGACGGTGACGAGCTGCTGGTGGTGGACAAGCACGGCGGCGGCGCACGGGTAGTGGAGTCGGATGCCGTAGACATCAGGCAGCTCTCGCGCGCGGGACCCGGTGAAGCGGTGATGATCACCGCGGGTCGCGATCGCTCTCCGGGCATGGCGACGTGGCACCGCGACCGACTGGTGCCCATCAAGGGCGTGAAGGAGCTCCTGCCGGTGGAGGCGGTGAGCCGGCCGTGGGCAATCCGGTTTCCTACCGGCTCCGGCACGAGCGCGCATGCTTACTTCTATCCCCCCTGCAACCCGCACTACCGTGCTCCCTCCGGCGACGCGCCGCCCCTGCTGGTGATGGCTCACGGTGGGCCCACCGCCCGCAGCTCGAACGCTTTGGACCTGACGAGGCAGTACTGGACCGGCATGGGATTCGCGGTGCTGGACGTCAACTACCGCGGCAGTACCGGCTACGGGCGCAGCTATCGCCAGTCGCTACTGGGTCGCTGGGGCAGGGACGACACGCAGGACATCGTGAAGGGCGTTGAATATGTCGCGCGTCAGGGATGGATCGACCCGAAACATGTCTTCATACGCGGGCGGAGCGCCGGGGGGTACGCGGTCCTCAGCGCGCTGACCCGTTATCCGGCGGTCTTCGCGGCCGGAGCCTGCTACTACGGGATCGGTAACCTCGTGACGCTGGCGCAAATCACCCACAAATTCGAAGGGCGGTACACCGACCGCCTGATCGGCGAGGTCTACCGTCCCGAGGCGGCCGCCAGTCCGCACAGCCGCTTCTACACGAGATCGCCGATCCGGTTCCTGTCGGCCCTGCGCTGCCCCGTGATCGTATTCCAGGGCCTGGAGGACAAGGTGGTGCCCCCCGCGGTCTCGCGCGAGATCGCGTTGGCGCTGAAGCGCCAGGGACTGCGCTACGAGTACGTCGAGTACCCGGGCGAGGGGCACGGATTCAGATCGAGCGAGGCCAGCATCGACTCACTCGAGCGGGAAACAGCGTTCTTCCGGAACGTGCTGGCCGACGCTTCCGCCGTCCCGGCGGAAGACGGGAAATCCACCAGGGCCTGACGCCGTGAGCGACGCCAACGAGCTCGACAGGACGCTCGCCCTGGCCGGCATATTCCAGGCGGCCGCCCTGGCCCGGCAGTTGGCGCGGCGAGGCTACGCCGACGAGGCGCCGCTTGGGACCAGTGTACGCAGTGTGCTGATCGTCGATGCGATCAATACCGTATCGATCTTCGGGGGTGTCGACGGCGTTCGCCTCGGACTGCTGTCGATCAGCCGGCAAAGCGGGTCGGCGGGTGACATCGAAACAGCGAGATACGTCGTATCCCTGATCCAGCTCGCCAGGCGTTTCTATCGCTCCACGGCGCTGGTCGAGCGCGTCTCGGCGGAGCTGTCCGCCGTACAGAAAGATCTGTCGATCGGCGCCGACGGCGTATCTTCCGAGATCTACCAGCGTTTCGCGGACCTGTACAAGTCCACCATCAGCGGTCTCAAGCCCAGGATCATCGTCCAGGGCGAGCAGGCCCACCTCAGCAATGCCCATGTCGTGGCGCAGATCCGCGCCAGTCTGCTCGCGGGCATCCGCGCGGGCGTGTTGTTCGCCCAGCTCGGCGGCAGCCGCTGGGACCTGTTGCTTCACCGGCGACGCTACATCGACACCGCGACCCGCCTGCTGCAGCAAGCCGAAGCGGCGCCCCAGTCTCGAACGCTGCATTAGGAGGCGCCCGCCCGAGGTCGGCATCCATGCCGACGGCAACGAGCGGGGTGGCGCCTACGTTCCTCGGGCTGAAGCCCGAGTTGCAGGAGCCATGGATCGAAGCCCCCTGTAGGTCGGCATTCATGCCGACAGCCGCGTTCGGGGGCGGCACACGTGTGTTTGCCAGGTCCGGGCGCCCGGAGGCCGGCGTGCGCTCAGGGGCAGCTATATCCGTGCTGCTCCAGTCCGTCGCTCAGGTGATCGGGCAGGAAGGGATGGGCGATCAGATAGTCCGCGGTATGCTCGTTCCAGTTCTCGGCGGCCTGCTGCACCGCCTCGGGCCACTCTTCCAGTGAAAAGTCGCCCCGGCCCAGCCACAGCAGAGCGACGATCTGCTGCTGCTGATCGGGCTCCAGGTCCGTGACGATATCCCGGAACTCTTCCAGGAATGAGTCGCCGGCATGGCCGGCAAGGATCTGTGTCGGCCAGTCGCCGCTGGGGTCATCCGGTTCCTCTGGAATCACGACCTCTTCCTGAGCGTGGAAGACCCGTGCAAGCTCCGCCAGTCGGCACACGGTTTCCGGATTGACGTCCAGCATTTTGGATACCCGCTGTTTGTGGTCAGGATTTATCCGTTGGTTTGTACAACCGGGCGGCCAGAAGTATCAAGCCCCCTGCACCGGTCGCGAACGCCAGCAGCACGATCAGGACACCGACGAACGGAATGAGCGCCACCAGCCAATAGACAAGTGCGCCCCCCACTACGGAAACCGGGTAGAACCAAGCCCGCTCACCCGGTCCCGGAAGGAGCCTCGTACGGATCCACGAGCCCAGGCAGGCCACGGCCACAAAGCAGCCCGTCGCCAGCAACACCACCATGGTGGCGATCACAACGACGCCCAGCGGCGTCGTGAGCAGCAGTGCAAACAGTGCCGCGGCGATGAAAGGAGTCACGACCGCTGCCAGCAGGCCGACGCCCAGGGACAGGAACATCCGCTCGCTCGCGTTGCGTACGGCTTCCCGGCTGGTATTCGGGAAGATCCACGCGAGTATCAAGGTGCTGATGGCCAGACTCAGGAAGATCACGAAGGAGGCGATCAGACCGCCGAACCAGGGAACACCGTGTCCCTTGAAATGACGCTCGGTGTAGACGATCTTGCCGACCTGCGCGCCGCCCTCGACCCGGGGTGGATGCGGCCCCTCGTAGCGCACCGTGCCGTGGATGATCGCGCCGGACGCTATCTCCAGGGTGTCGGCGAGTATCCGGGAGTCTCCGTCGACGCGACCGGAGAGGACCACCTCGCCGCCCGCGGCCCGCACGTTTCCGTTCACGGTGCCGGAGAGATGCAGCACGCCGCCGGCCAGCCAGGCGTTGCCCGCCACCCTGCTTCCCGGCGCCAGGGTCACGCTGCCGCCGGCCAGGAGGGCGTCTCCGCCCACACGGTCGGTAATCGTGATCGATCCCCCCGCCGCGCGCACGTCGTCCTCGACCGTGTGGGTCAGCGTGATGGACCCGCCGGCCGCCAGCACGTCCTGGCCGACATCCTGCGTGACCAGCACACTGCCACCGGCCAGCACTGCATCACCGGCGACCGGTTGCGGGACCTGCACCGAGATCCCGGCAGCGTAGAGATCGTCGCCGGACTGAGCCTGCACGGAAGTCTCCGTTGCGGCCGCCGGGATCGCCGCCAGGACGAAGGCCAACGAAGCCAGCAAGGCTGTGGCGGTCCTCGAGCGGGCGATATCGAGCAGTCTCGTCATTGCAGCGAGCACCTTAATGCAGCCTTGGCCGGGCGGCTTTGATCCAGGTCAACGCCTTGCCGGAAGCGGGGCGAGCGTGAAGCCGGATTACGATTGCGGTGGCCCGCCGGGCGCTCGTTGTTGGGCCGTTCGGCGATAATGTGGTCCAATAGGGGCGTGTCCAATAGTGAAGTTCCAATACGGCCGGAAAGCACGGCCCGCCTGTTGCTGCACCTCGTGCAAGGGGTATTGACGACATGATTGGCGATTTCCTGGGACGGCTGTTTCGAGGACAAGGCGGGACCTCCGGCGAAAAGGTAGTGGCCAGCGAGACGTACCAGGGATTCCAGATACGCGCCGCACCGGTCGGCGAAGCGGGTGGCTGGCGGGTGGCCGGGCATATCTCCAAGACCGTCGACGGGGAGGAGAAGACCCACCGTTTCGTGCGCGCCGATACCTGCAGCGACGCCGAGAGCGCCGCTTCGATGACCCTGCGCAAAGCCAAGCAGCTCATCGACGAGCGCGGCGATAAGCTTTTCGACTAGCGATCATCGATGAACGACCAAACCAACGCGACGCTTCGGCGCGCCGAGCCGGATGCGGTCGAGACTGCCGGAAAATCACCCGCCCAGGGCCCGGCGGGCGGGCCCGCGGTGTCCATCTCGAATCTTTCCAAGACCTACGCGTCGGGATTCCAGGCCCTGAAGAACATCAACCTGGAAATCCGCCGCGGCGAAATCTTCGCCCTGCTCGGGCCGAACGGTGCCGGCAAGACCACCCTGATCAGCATCGTGTGCGGGATCGTCAATGCCAGCAAGGGCCGTGTGCTGGTGGACGGCTACGACAATGTCACCGAGTACCGCCAGACCCGCTCCCGTATCGGTCTGGTGCCCCAGGAGCTGACCACTGACGCGTTCGAATCCGTGTGGGGAACGATCAGCTTCAGCCGCGGCCTGTTCGGTCTCAGGAAGAATCCCGCGCACCTCGAGGAGGTCTTGAAGGCCCTCACGCTCTGGGAGAGGCGCAACAACCGCATCATGACCCTGTCGGGCGGCATGAAGCGCCGTGTGATGATCGCCAAAGCCCTGGCGCACGAGCCGCGGATCCTGTTTCTCGACGAGCCGACGGCGGGCGTGGACGTCGAGCTGCGCCACGAAATGTGGAACCTCGTGAGGTCATTGCGAGCCAGGGGCGTCACCATCATTCTCACCACGCACTACATCGGCGAAGCCGAAGAGATGGCCGATCGGGTGGGCGTGATCAACAGGGGAGAGCTCATTCTGGTGGAGGACAAACAGCGCCTGATGCGCAAGCTGGGCCGTAAACAGTTGACGCTTCAGCTCCAGAGTCAACTGCACGAAGTGCCGGACAGCCTGGCGGAGTACAAGCTGGAGCTGGCCTCGGATGGCCACGAGCTGATCTACAACTATGATACGACGGCGGAGGCGACCGGTATCACCCGGCTTCTCGGCGACTTGAGACGGGCCGGCATCCGCTACAAGGACCTGAAAACCAAGGAGAGCTCCCTGGAGGACATCTTCGTCAACCTGGTTAGGCAGCGTCGATGAACCTCGGAGGGGTTCGCGCCATATACACCTTCGAGATGGCGCGCATGCGCAGAACTCTGCTTCAAAGCATCGTGTCGCCGGTGATCTCGACCTCGCTCTACTTCGTGGTCTTCGGAGCCGCCATCGGCTCGCGCATATCGCACGTAGGCGGCGTCGGGTACGGCTCGTTCATCGTGCCCGGCCTCACGATGTTGATGATACTGACGCAGAGCGTGTCGAACGCCTCCATAGGTATTTATTTTCCAAGATTCGTCGGCACCATCTACGAGCTGCTCTCGGCGCCGATCTCCTTCTTCGAGATCGTCGTCGGCTACGTCGGCGCGGCGGCCACGAAGTCCCTGATCCTGGGTGTGATCGTGCTCGCGACGGCGGGCCTGTTCGTTCCCCTGCACGTGGATCATCCCTTCTGGATGGCGGTGTTTCTCGTCCTCACTGCGGTGACCTTCAGCCTGCTGGGGTTCATCATAGGCGTTTGGGCGGACGGCTTCGAGAAGCTCAACATCGTGCCGCTGCTGTTCATTACTCCGCTCACATTCCTCGGGGGAACGTTCTACTCCGTCGATATGCTCTCGCCGTTCTGGCAAAAGGTAACCTTGTTCAACCCGGTCCTTTACCTCGTGAGCGGCTTTCGCTGGAGCTTCTACGGCATCGCCGACGTCAGCATCGCTGTCAGTCTGGTCATGATCGTGATCTTCCTCGGCGTGTGCCTGGCCGTCGTGGCCTGGATCTTCAAGACCGGCTACCGTCTGAAGACGTGAGGGGGCAAACCGTTCGGGGTGGGCCGGCGCGGATCGGGGCGAGCGCCGGAAAACCATGAGCGAGCGTCTGCCCCCCGGCGTACTGCGTCCGCCTCGTGGCGCCGGCCCGACAGCCCGGACCGACCGAGCCGTGCCTCAGCCGGGAATCTGCACGAACGCTGCCGAATCCTCGTTTCCGATCCGGCCGACCGGCATGAGATTGAAGGCGATGGAGTACCGGGTCTTCTCCGAGCGGTGCTCGGCGATGGCATGGTCCATGTAGCTCGGGAAGAAGATGACCATGTTCTTCTGGGGGCTGACGCCCATCTGGTTCATATTGAGCTCGTTGAACCGGGTGGACTCCACGAACCATGCCTTTCGATATGGATTATTGAAACGGATCTTCCCGGTGTCCTCGTCGCCGTCGAAATAGTACACGCCGCTGTAAAAGCAGTTCCGGTGGTCATGGAACTTGGAGTAGTCGCCCTTCTCGGCCCTGGTGGACCAGGAGGTGGTGATCACGAAGTCGTTCCTGGTGTGGAACAGATAGTCGTTCTTCAGCACCTGAAACCTGTCGAGGATGGCGCGCTTCAGCTTCGGAAGGTCTTCGAGCACGGAGAAGCAGGTCGAGGAACGCGACTTTGCATGGGACTCCTCATGGGCGGTGCCGACGTATTCGAGATCCCGGACATACTCGAGGGCATGCTCGTCGACCTCGGAATCCTCGAGGGTGGCAATCGCGATGGTGTGGGGAAAGACCGGAAAGATCGTAATCTGTGACATTGCTGGTCGTCTTCGGAGGAAACGTCTCCACGGAATGTGGCCGTGATACGTACTATACAACAGGCAGCGCGGTTCACCGCTTGCCGATTCCCTCCGTGATCTCCCGGGACCGGGCCGTATGGCTCAGCCACCGCCGCTCCTCGCAGTCGGCGATGCCCCTCACCCGGGCCGAGGCCGATACCTCGCTGGATATCTTGACGGTGCGAATGAGCAGCGGTATCGCGACGCTGTGCGCCAGCTCATTCCAGTTGAGCGGATTGAGGAGTTGACGGGGCTGCACCCGTGCCCCCCGCAGGATCTGCAGGGCGTGGATTTCCCGGGCGTCGCGCAGCAGGAGAGGGACAAAGCGCAGCGTCGTGAAGATGACGAAGCTCAGCTTGCGGGGAAGCCAGCGGCCGAGCCCGTCGATGAGGTCGTTTGCCCGCGTAGTGCGCTGCAGCCACAGCAGCGGCAGCATGGTGGCACCGATCCGGGCGGCGAAGGCCGTTCCGGTCCCGAGACCGGACCAGCCGTCCCGCCACAGGTACAGTGCGATGACGACCGGCGCCTGTATGAGGACGATGCGAAAGTCGCGCCGGGTCCGCGACCAGTCCAGGCGAGCCGCCAAGTAGAGCGCCAACTCGAGCAGCAGCACGCCGATGACGAGAGAAGGTGCTCGCGCCTGGGTGGCGGCCAGCGACAGCATCAGGGCCGCCGCCAGCTTGATCGATGCCGGCAGACGGTGGAGATACGTGTTCCCACCGCTGAAGCGGCCGGGATAGTCCCCCGTGTGTCGCACCCCGGTGAGCATTACAGGTCCTCGAGGAACCGGCCGTGGTCCATGACGAAACGTCTGGTTGCCCAGGCGGGGTCCGGCGGCGGATTATGCGAGGTGATCAGCAGGGTGGACCCGAACGCCCGCGAATAGTCCGCCAGGAACTCGTAGAGCGCAGCGATGCGTTCCTTGTCCAGGCCGGTGAAAGGCTCGTCCATCGCGACGACCCGTGGGCGGCAGGCCAGTGCGGCGGCGAGCGCCACCAGGTGCTTCTCGCCGAAGCTCAGGGACAGGGGGGAACGCTCGGCAAGATGCGCCAACCCCAACGAATGGATCAGGGAATCCACCCACCCGTGTCGCGGCCGCCTGGCCGGCGGAAGCCGCGCGGCTGCAAAAGCGACTTCTTCCCGCACGCTGGCGGCGAAGAGCTGGCTGTCGGGATCCTGATGCAGGAAGGCAACGATTCCGGCCAGTGCCGCGGGTGAGGGCTTGCAGCCGGCGACTTCGATGCGGCGGCAGTCCGACGGGTGGAGCCCCACGAGAGTACGGAGCAGCGTCGACTTGCCGCTCCCGTTGGGACCGCGGATATGAACTCGCTCGCCACCGGTCACCCGCCAGGTGAGATTTCTGAGCAGCGCTCGTCCGCCATCCGGTGCGGTGATGTCGAGCTCATGGATGTCTATGTCGATCCTGCCGTCCACCGGAGCGGTGGACGCGTGGTCCGGGGGCACGGCGCGGGAGGGAACGGGAAGGTTCGCGTGCGGGAGGTCGAGGCTTCGGTTGGCGATCCCCGCCAGCTTCTCCGGATCGTGCTCGCTCACCACCACGGTGCCGCCGCGACGCAGGTAGCTCTCGAGAAAGCGGCGCAGCCTGTCCGCACCGCCTGAGTCGAGCTGCGCGAAGGGCTCGTCCAGCAGCAGCAGGGTCGGTTCCGAGCTCCAGGCCGCCGCCAATGCCACACGGTGTTTCTCCCCCATCGACAGGCCGTCTATGTTGCGTTCTTGCCAGCCGGCCAGGCCTACGGCGTCCAGGCATTCCCCCACCGTGGCCTGGACACTGGCCTGCGACAGCCCCCGGTTGCGAGGCGCGAAACCGATCTCCTCCTCGACGTTCGAAAAAAAGAGCTGAGTGGCGGGATTCTGGAACGCGAAGCCGACGCCTGCGTCGCCCTTGTCCACGCCTTCGGTGACACCGGGCAGGAGGCCGGCTATCGCGTAGAGGAGGCTGGTCTTGCCGGATCCGGTGCTTCCGCTGACCAGGGCGCAGTCCCCCCCTGAGAGTTGCAGCTCGCCGGGGAGGAACAGGCTGCGACCGTCGGGAAAGCTGTGCCGGAATCCCTGTATCGTGAGCGTCGGGCGGCTGCGTTGCGCTACCCGGCTCTCAGCCATGCTCGGCTTCCCGGCCGATGCTGTACCAGGAGCCGGGTTGTTTTTGCAGCAGGGGCAGCACCGCGCGACCGCCGCACAGGCGGGGCCGGAGCCAGCCCTGGGTGTCAATGAGGTCCTCCGGAGCCGGGGGCTGGACATTGCGTTCCAGCGTCACCGGCAGAATGCCGGCCGCGTGCAACGCCGCCACACTGATGGGATCGGGCATGTCGCGCAACGCTCCGTACTCGATGAAGCGGCCTTCCCAGCCGTGGGCCGTGAGGCCCACCGCGGCGGCCGCTCCGATGATCCCGTCATTGGTGCCCCCGTGACCGCTCAGCCAGATCCCTCGGGCGGCGGTCCGTGCGTCCGCCTGGGTGACCTTACGTATACCGGCGCCGTGACCGAAATCCACCAGGGCCTGAGTCACCTGGTCGGCGAGGGCGACGCACAGGCCGGGATCGCTGCCCGGGCTGGAGAGGGCTTCGATATGACCGACTGCAACCTCGATAAGCGGTTCCATGAGCTCGGCGCCTGCCACTTCCAGGATGGCGCAGGCCGGGCTGTTGTGCGACGTATAGGGGATTCCCTCCGCGACCAGAAGCTGGTGTCGAACCACCCCGATCATTCGAATGCCCTCGGGCAGCTTCGGTTTCAGCATCCGCACCAGCTTGCCGGTGCCGAATTCGGCATCGATGACGTCAGTGTCGTCAAAGGCGGCGTAAAGTTTCATGGGCTGTGACCTCACTACGGTGGTGGCGCCTCGGAGCCAACGGCGGGAAAAAGGCCGCTCTTTCGCAGGCTCCGGACCGTTTTCGGGACCAGCAGTGCACCGATTATACCGAAGACCACGGCCGGCAGAGTCTGCCACGCGGTCAACTGCAGCGCGGCGCCCGGGTCCATGCCGACCAGACGGTTCACGACGTAGTGACCGGGGAGCCGCCCCAGGGCGACGATCAGCCCGCCCACCGCCGCCGGCCAGTACGCCGTACTCAACGTCGGCATCAGCATGGCTGCCGCATCGACGGCCAGGCCGGGCACCACGAAGTTGAGCGCTCCGAACACGCCGCCCCTTCCGAATCCGAGCAACACCGTGCCCAGGCCGGCGACGAGGCCCACCAGCGTCGCGGTGAGGCGACGGGGCACGCAGCCCCGGCACATCAGCATGAAGAAGGCCAGAAACACGACGTTGTGGCCCGGGATCCCCAGGCGGAAATGGAGCAACAGGCTGATCAGCACGATCAGCAGCCCGCAGAAGCCGGTGAAGATCGCCTCCTGCAGCGAGAAGCCCATCCACCAGTTGTCGGTGTGTGCTTTCGTGGCTGCGGACCTCAGGGGTTGAAGTGGACCTCGCCCCCGACGAAGATCGCGCGGCCGGGCGCCGGCAGCCCGCCGCTCTCCACGTAGTTCTCGTCGAACAAGTTGTCCACACGGGCGAACACACTCGCGCCCCGGGCCACTTCCTGGGAGACCTTCAGATTGACGACGCCGTAGTCACCGGTCTCCTTGGCGATGGTGGGCGACGTGCGCGACAGCTCGTATACCTTGGCGACGTACAGCAGCGAAGCATAGGCCTGGAACCCGTTCGGGCCCCGGTACGTGGCTTCGGCGGTGAACTGGTGCTCGGGGTTGTTCTGTACCTTCCTGGTATCCGTGTCCGCGGACAGATTTGCCGAATCCAAATAGGTGTAGCCGAGCTGTAACGTCAGGTTGTCCGACGGCGCTATGGTGCTCCGGATCTCCACGCCCTGGTAGCGGAGCTTTGAGATGTTCTCCTGCAGCCCGGTGACTGCGCTGCGTTGGATGAAGTTTCTCGCATCGGTTCGAAAAAGCGCGATATCCGCGGAGACCGGCGCCTCGATGAAGTCATGCCGTACGCCGATCTCGTACTGATACGTCCGTTCCGGATCGAGCTGCGGGTTTCCGCGTCCGGGCTCGAACAGGTCGAGGAGCGTCGGAAAACGAATGTGAGAGCTGAAATTGGCTCGCAGCCGGGTCTGGGCGCTGATGTCGTGGTAAGCGCCGAGTAAGTACTGGGCGCCGCTGTCGCTCGAGTCCGGGCGGGACTGGGTCGCTGCGCCGATACCACCCACGAGTCCCAGGTGCGGCATCAGGTGGTACTCTTCCTCGATGCCCACCGAGCAGACGTCCACGTGCTCGTCGACATCGATCGGTTCGGTGACGGTGGATACGGAGGTGGCGCTCTTGGTGACCGACGTGCCGCCGGAACCGCCGCCGGAACCCCCACCCGAGCCACCGCCCGAGCCACCGCCCGAGCCACCGCCGCCCCCGCTGGCACCCTTGGCATGACCACCTCCGCCGCCACCCCCGCCGCCGCCACCACCACCACCACCACCACCACCGGCGTTCTGGATCTGGAAGCCGGTGGCCTGCCATTGCTCGCGCCGGCATTCGAAGCTGGCGGAGGTCAGGGCTTTCGGGCCGGACTCGTAAGCGGCCTGCAGGCGGGCACCGATGATGTCCGACCGCGAGTCCTGGCTGGAGGCACCGCTCTTCAACTGGGTGTCGAAATTGGCGTTGTCGTAATCATTGGTCAGCTCGTCGAGCCGGTTGGCGAAGACGATGGGCCGTACCGTCAAGGCGCTGCCGATCCGCCGTCGGCCCGTCAACTGGAGTGAGTAGCCCTCGAAGCTGTCCACACGCTCGAACTTCGCGTTGCGGGCGAAGGGGTCATTTGCGCCCCTGACATCGAACGGCTTACCGTAATGTCCACGGCGATAGGAGGCGCTGAGGCCCACTGTCGTGTCCGACGGCAGGTTCCACACGGAATTCCCGTAGAGGTTGGCGTCGCTCCGATCGCTGTTCACCCGGGCCCCGGACCCCTGGGATGCCGTGGGCTCGAAGCTGTCGGACAGTCTGTAATCGTCGCGATGATAGCCGGAGGCGCTCAAGAAGCCGTGCCAGTCCTTCGACCCGCCCCCCACTTCCGCCTGCGCCCGCCGCTCACCACCGGTTCCCAGCTCCGCCAGTGCCTTGGCGTGGGTGGCTTCGCCGCCGCTCTTGGTTATGATATTGATGGTGCCGGCATTGCCTCCGGGTCCGTACAGGATCGAGTTGCTGCCCCGCACGACCTCAATATGGTCGATGTTGGCGACGTCTATCGCGGAAGGATCGAACTGCCCGTCCACGGCGGAGTTGAACGGTACGCCGTCGAGCAGCAGCGTGACGTGCCGCGTTCGCAATCCGCGCATGTCGATGCGCGGGACACCGTCGCCGCCGGTGCGAACGAACACACCGGGCAGAAGTGAGACGGCCTGGCTGAGGTCGCGCGCACCCGCCCGCTGGATGTCCTGCTGGGTCACCGTGCTGACGCTGGCCGCCTGTTCGACGACCCGGGGTCGCTGCCCGGTCACGACGATCTTGCCGAGCTCGAAGGCACCGGGGTCGGCGGCATGGGCCTGTACCGTGCACGCGCCCGCGGCGAGCAGCAAAGGGCCGACGGCTTTGATCGCGACGCTGGAGAGAATGGATTCACGACAACGCTTGTGTCTATTTATATGCATTGTTTTTCACTTTTATCGGATGGTCATGATCCAAGCGAACATACCCGTGTTTGCACTTTCAACAAATATGTCGGGAATTTCATAATCCTTGCAAAAGACTTTCGAACCCCGGGGCGGTCTTGAAAGGACCGCCATACCGACGCACATGAGTGGCCGATGAATCCCAATGGCACCGCACGTGAGCGGCTGATCATCCATGTCGACATGGACGCCTTTTATGCATCCGTGGAGCAACGCGATGAACCCGCTTACCGGGGCCGCCCCGTGATCGTCGGCGGGCTGGGCTCGAGAGGCGTAGTCGCGGCGGCGAGCTACGAGGCCCGACGATTCGGAGTGCGCTCGGCAATGCCCATGGCCGGGGCCCGGCGCCTGTGTCCGGATGCCGTGTACCTCAGCTCCCGCATGCAGCGCTATCGCGAGGTCTCGGCGGGGTTGTTCGCCATCTTCCACGAGCTGACCCCGCTGGTGGAGGGTATATCCGTGGACGAGGCGTGGCTTGACGTCACCGGCAGCCGCGCCTTGTTCGGCGACATCGAGACCATCGGCTCGTGGCTCAAGGACACCATCGGCGAGCGCACGGGCTTGACCGCGTCCATCGGCATGGCGCCGAACAAGTTCCTCGCCAAGCTGGCCTCGGATTACGGAAAGCCGGATGGTTTTTGCCGTATCGATGCGACCACGGCGCGTGAATTCCTGACGCCATTGCCGGTGGAGCAACTGTGGGGGATCGGGCGGCGCGCATCGGCGCGGCTGCGCGCGGCCGGTATCGATACGATCGGTGCCCTGGCCCGGTCACGGGAGTCCCTCCTGGCCAGGCTGCTCGGCAAGTCCGCGGCCCATTTCCGGGCACTGGCCCTGGGACTGGACGATCGCGAAGTGGTGCCCGGCAGGCCCGAAAAATCCATCAGCCACGAGCAGACGTTCGAGCAGGACCTCCACGCCCTCGGTGCGATGCAGCGCAAGCTGCTGTCCCTGGCCGAGGGTGTCGGCACCCGGCTGCGGCAGAAGCATCTGGTCGGCGCCACGGTGACGGTGAAGATTCGCACGGGCTCCTGGCGGACGTTCACCCGCGCCCGAACCCTGGTACCGGCCACCGCGTCCACCCGTGACATCCATCGTGAGGCTGTCGCGTTGCTCGTTGCCTGGCGACGCGATCATCCGCGTGAAGGTGTGCGGCTGCTGGGCATCGGAATCACCGGGCTGTCGCACGCGGAGCAGGGCGCGCTGTTCGAGCCCGCGAGCGACGCGGTGGACGTCACTCTCGACCGCATCCGCGCACGCTTCGGTGGTGACGCCATCGTCCGTGCGAGCCTGATCGACCGGAGGCCAAGACGGTAAAGCGAAGCGGCGGCGATCCGGGTTCCGCTTGCCGGTCCGGCGCCGCAGACTGCCGCCGCAATGTCAGGCGAGCAGCTTCATGAGGCGCAGGGCGTCCCGTGGCGCCGCTCCCTCCCCGTCGTTGTCGAAATAGACGTGAACCGAACGGCCGGCGCGCCGCCACCTGCGGATCGAGGCAGCCCACCCGTCGAGGGCAGCGCGGCGGTAGGCCGAGGCGTAGGTGCGGGTGTGGCCGTGCAGGCGCGCGTACACCAGGTTGGTGGTGACCGCCGTCCACAGGGCCCAATCCGCCGCGTCGGACTGGCAGTTGGCGATTCCGAAAGCGCGGAGGCAGGCGGCGGTCTCCTCGTCGAACCACGACCGGTCGCGGAACTCTATGGCGTGCCGCACACCATCCCAGTCGCGCAGGGATTCACAGAAGCCGCGCAGTCGTCCGATATCCTTGTGGAGGTTGCCGGGTAGCTGCCAGAGCACGGCCGCGAGCTTGTCGCCCAGCGGGCGCGCATTGCCGCGCTCCAGAGCGACCGACTCGGTCGGGTCGGTGAGCTTCTTGCTGTGGGTGAGGTAGCGATTGCCCTTGATCGCGAAACGGAAGCCGGCCGGCGTCTCGTCCCGCCAGCGTTGCAGCGTTCCGGCGCTCTGCAGCCGATAGAAGGTGGCGTTGACCTCGACGGCGTTGAACTGCTTCGCGTAGTGGGCCAGCCAATCGCTTCGTTTGACGCCGGCGTAGAAGTCATCCCTCCAGTGGGGATAGTTCCAGCCGCTCGTGCCGATGAAGAGTTCCGACATTGAGATGTTTCGCGCCGCTGTCACTCGTGCGCTGCGGGTGTCGCCATTCTATCGGCCAATTCTGTCGTCCCGATTCTACGGGGGAGAAAGCGCGAACGGGGTCTATCCGGCCCCAGGAGATGCGATTCCAGGCGCGTTCGTGGAGAACGTAGCAGACCGCGCCGCAAAGAGCGGTGACAAGCGCCAGGGAGCCGGCCGCCATGATTGACCCGGTGTAGCAATAGCCGATCACCGCCATCGAGACGAGCCCCAGCAATTGCCAGGATATGGCTTTGACGATTGTGCGTGCGGCGCTCTCCATGGCGAAAAGCGTAAGGTCTCGTACTGCATCGCACAATCCTGAACATTGTCAACTGGAAACCTCATTTGTTGAGAATAATCAACACGCGTGGAACAATGCCCGCCCATGGACAAGCGAGATCGCGCCCGGCTCTTCCGCGACCGCCTTGGCGCAGCCATTCGCAACGCCGACTCCAGCCGCAGCGCCCTGGCTCGGGCGACGGGCGTCGATCGCTCCACGCTGACCCAGATTCTCAATTCCGAGGATCCCAGGCTGCCCAATGTCCACCTGGCAGCGGAGTGCGCGGAGGCGCTCGGCGTCAGCGCCGACTGGCTGCTGGGGCTGTCGGACCGCCATGAGCGGGCCGCGGATATCCTGTCGGCCTCGTTCCAGTTCAAGCGCGCCGCCCGGACGCCCGCCGACGAATTCATTCAGGCCTGCCACCGCGAGGCCGCCGGCTACAAGTTCCGCCACGTGCCGGCCTCCCTGCCCGACGGCCTGAAGATCGAGACCGTGCTCGAGCACGAGTACAGGGCTTTCCTCGGCAAGACGCCGGAGCAGGCGATCGTATCCATGCGTGACAGCCTGAACCACATTCGGGCGCCGGGCTCCGACGTGGAGCTGTGCACCCGAATCGACGTTGTGGAAACCTTTGCCCGTGGAGAGGGCTATTGGAAAGGGCTGCCGGCCGACGCCCGGCGCGCCCAGCTCGACCACATGGCACGCATGTGCCGGGAATACTATCCCTCCCTGCGTCTATACCTGTTCGATCCCAAGAAGATCTACAGCTCGCCGCTCGGGATCTATGGGCCGTTGCTCGCCATCGTGTACGTCGGACAGTTCTACATGGTGTTCCGGGACCGCCTGCAGGTGATCGCCTTGACCGGCCACTTCGATCAACTCGTGCGTGAGGCGGAGGTGGACGCCCGATCCGCCGCCGACTGGATAGAGCAACTTGGGACCGCGGTCGAAAGCGGTGCGTAATCTCCGGCAATCGGGACAGACGTGCACGGCCGCCCCGCATCGGTCGCATCGTTGCCGTCTTACATTGGATTTTCGTATGGTGAAAGTGAGAGAACGGTCGTCCAGGGTCACGTCGTAGCCCATGTCGCGGCCCATGGTAGTAACATTTCCAGCGCGCGTATGCGAATCCGACTCTTTCGGCGAGCGCCGGGGGCTGGATACTGCGGTTATCGTCGCCGGTGTTCCGCCGGTGGTGAACCGCCCCGACCCCGCGAGACCATCTTCACATGACACAAGCCGCTGACAAAACCATCGGATTCATCGGCCTCGGACTGATGGGTAAACCCATGGCTCGCAACCTCCACAAGGCGGGCTATTCCCTGGTGATTCACAATCGCAGCCGCGAGGTGGTCGACGAGCTTTCAGCCGAGGGCATGAAGCCCGCGAGCTCAGCGAAGAGCCTTGCCGAGCAGGTGGACGCCGTCATCGTGATGGTCTCCGACACGCCTTCCGTTGAAAGAGTGCTGCTCGAGGACGACGGTGTGTTGAAAGGATTGACGCCGCCGTTGCTGGTGATCGACATGGGCACGACGGCGGTGGACGCGACCCGTCGCTTCGCCTCGAGGATCGAAGAGGCTGGAGGCATGTTCGTGGATGCGCCCGTCTCCGGCGGTGAAGTCGGTGCCGTGCAAGCCGGTTTGACAATCATGGCAGGTGGAACACCGCAGGCATTTGCGCGTGCCCGGCCTCTGTTCGAAGTTCTCGGCCGGAGGATCACGCACGTCGGTGCGTGCGGTGCCGGTCAGGTGGCCAAGGCCGCGAACCAGGTGATCGTCGGTCTGACGATCAGTGCGGTGGCGGAAGCGATCAACCTGGCCAGGCGCAGCGGGGTCGATCCCGCCGCGGTCCGGGAAGCCTTGAGGGACGGCTTCGCGTGGTCGCGGATCATGGAGCTGCATGGCGAGCGCATGATCAACGGAGAGTTCAAGCCCGGCGGCAAGGCCACCACGCAGCGCAAGGATCTCGATCAGGCCCTGGCGCTGGCGCAGCAGGTTGGGGCGCGCATGCCGGTTACGGAGCTCGTGCTCAGGCTGTATGACGAGTTGATCGATCGCGGAGACGGCGCCCTGGATCACAGCGCGCTCATCAGGATATTGGAGTAGGAGCGCAGCCCTTCGACTGGGGAGAATCGAAGTCTGCGAAATCAAGCTTGCCCAACGAGCTCTTCAGTGGAAAGAATCAGCGATGCCGGCTTGCGACTGCTGTCCGGTCCTTTCGTGCAGGAACAGAACAACCGTTGAAGCGCCGTTTGTCATCGGAACCAACAGCGACAATAACGAGTCTCGGTTTCTTCTGGACCACCTCGCGACGATCGTCTTGAAGCTCTCCGATGGAGCTGCGCCTCTGAAAAAAAGATTGCAGGAAGCGGCGTTATCGCGCCGTTGTTGACGCGCGTCATGTTGCACCGCAATGTGAACAACCCGTCAATTGTTCCATAGGTAGTATTGTGGTATACACACCCCTCTGTGCGGACGTTCCCTTGTACAGGGGGAAGTGAATTAGAACAAAACTTTGCGACGCTATTAGGAGGTGACACGCACTCAAGCTTTTGCCGACCGGTGCAGGAGTGTTGTCTCGCACCTGCCGATACGTTGTCGAATCCGGTCGTGCCTCCGTTGGTCGGTATCCATGCCAGAGCAGGGTCCGGCCGACGCGGTGTGATGACTTGACTGACAAACTGCCACCTTACGATGGCTATCCTGACTAACCAGAGGGTGAACCTATGACGATTCAGAAGACCAAGACCGCCACCGAGCCGAAGCAAAGCCGCCGCAAGTTTCTGCGGACGAGCGCTGCCGCGACGGCGACAGCAGCCGGAGCCGCTACCCTCGGATTCCCGATGATCTCCACGGGCGCTGGAATGACGACCCTGAAGATGCAGGGATCATGGGGTGCGGGGGACATGCTGGAAGAATACGCCAAGCAGTACGTCGATATCGTCAACGACATGGGCAAGGGCTCGGGGCTCAAGATCGATTACCTCAGCGCCGGAGCGGTGGTGAAGGCGTTCGAGGTACAGGATGCCGTGCACAAAGGGATTCTCGACATGGGGCATCTCGTGCCTGCGTACTGGTACGGCAAGAACAAGGCCGCTTCGCTGTTCGGCACCGGTCCCAACTGGGGCTGGGACGGCCACCAGTTTCTGGCCTGGGTGTACCTCGGCGGCGGCCTCCAGATGTACCGCGATCTGCTTCAAAAGACGCTCGGCCTGAATGTCACCGGCTGGTACCTGATGCCGATGCCCACGCAGCCGCTGGGCTGGTTCAAGTTCCACCCCAAGACTCCTGCGGATCTGAAGAACCTCAAGTACCGCACCGTGGGTCTGGCCACCAACGTCATGCAGGCCATGGGTCTGAAGGTGACGCAGCTTCCCGGCGGCGAGATCATCCCCGCCATGGAGAAGGGCGTGATCGAGGCCTTCGAGTACAACAACCCCACCTCGGATCGCCGTTTCGGCGCCGCCGACGTGGCGAAGTATTACATGATGGCCAGCTATCACCAGGCGGCGGAGACGCTCGAGATCGAGATGAATCTGGACAAGTGGAATGCCCTGCCCGATGAGCACAAGGCCATCATCGATCATGCTGTACAGGCAGCCAATTCCATGAATACCTGGACGGCTTTCGAGCAGTATCCGAAGGATCTGCAGGCCCTGATCCACAAAGACGGCGTGCACGTCTTCCGCACTTCGGACTCGATCCTGAATGCCCAGCTCGACGCTTGGGACAAGGTCGTGGAGAAGTACAGCGCCGAGGTACCGGAGTTCAAGATGGTCATAGAAGCCCAGAAGAAGTGGGCCGAGAATGTGGCCTACTACTACCTGCTGAACCAGGCGCCCGCCAAGCTCTCGTACGACCACTACTACGGCAAGGATCAACCGCTGGGCTTCTAGGGCCCTATTGCCCGTTGGAATGCAGCAAGAAAGGGGGGCGGCGCCGCCGGGCGCCGCCCCCGCCTTTATCATAGACGACCGAAGGGCGGAATCCGGATCGTGCAATCTCTCATTCTGACAATTGACCGCTTCAGCACGGCGGTAGGTAAAGCGTTCGCTTGGTACATCGTCATCCTCACCTTCGGGGAGTCGTACGAGGTGTTCGTACGCTACGCGTTGAACGATCCAACCACGTGGGCGTACGACGTAAGCTATAACATGTATGGGGCCCTGTTCTTCATGGCGGGCGCTTACACGCTGGCGCGCAACGGGCACGTTCGCGGCGACGTCGTTTACCGACTGCTTCGGCCGCGGACTCAGGCGAGCATCGATCTTGCGCTGTATATCGCATTTTTCTTCCCCGGCGTCATCGCGCTCGCCTACGCGGGCTACGGGTTCGCGGCAGACTCCTGGAGGTACCACGAGGTGAGTGTCTACAGTCCCGCCGACATTCCGATCTTTCCACTCAAGACGCTGATCCCGGCCGGTGGTGTAATGCTGTTCATTCAGGGCATAGGAGAAGTGCTGAGGTGCATCCTTTGTCTTCGTCGAGGAGAGTGGCCGCAGCGGCTGCATGACGTGGAGGAGCTGGAAACCGCGATCCTGCATGAGCGGGAATCCATCGGAGCGGAAGACGCTCCGGGCCAACCGGCGAAGCAGTGAGCGCAGCCGGACTACAACCTCGACCAACTAGAGCAGCTCGATGACGAACCCCGAAATCGGCGTGCTGATGCTGGGCATATTCGTGTTCACGATCATGTTCGGCTTCCCCATCTGGATCACTCTCATGGCGCAGGGAATATTCTTCGGCTACTACGCCATGGGTGGCCGGATCTTTGATCTGCTCACGCAGAACACCTTCAGTATTCTCAGCAACGACATACTCACCGCGGTGCCCCTGTTTCTCTTCATGGGCTACATCGTCGAACGGGCGAACATCCTGGATCGATTGTTCTACAGTATCCAGGTGGCGGCCAAGAACATTCCCGGTTCGATGGCCGTCGCCACGCTGCTCACCTGCGCCTTTTTCGCGACCGCCACCGGCATCGTGGGTGCGGTCGTCACCCTCATGGGCTTGCTTGCATTTCCCGCGATGCTCAAGGCAGGCTATGATACGAAGCTGGCGGCGGGGGTCGTGTGCGCGGGCGGGACGCTCGGGATCATGATCCCCCCGAGCATTCTTCTGATCGTCTACGCTGCGACGGCGGGGCTGTCGGTCGTGCAGCTTTACGCGGGCGCGTTCTTCCCGGGTTTCGTCCTCGCCGGCTTCTACGTCATTTATGTCGTGGGGCGGTGCGTGCTCAATCCGTCGCTTGCCCCCGAGCTCCCAGAGGATGCCACAGATATTCCTGCGCGCCAGGTGCTGCTGGCTCTCCTGACCTCGTTCTTCCCGCTCGCGGTGCTCATTCTTTCGGTGCTGGGTGCCATCGTATTCGGTCTCGCGACCCCGACGGAGGCGGCATCGGTGGGTGCCTTCGGAAGCCTGGTACTCGCCGCCGGGTACCGTGCGCTCGACTTCACGCGTCTGAAGGAGGCCGTGTACCTGACGGCTCGCACGACAGCCATGGTCACCTTCCTGTTCGTCGGTTCGTGGACTTTTGCATCCGTGTTCGCCTACCTCGGCGGCCAGGACCTGGTTGAAACGACGATCAAGGGGATGAGCCTCAACCGGGTCGAATTCCTGCTGCTTGCGCAGTTCATCATCTTTCTTCTGGGCTGGCCGTTGGAGTGGACCGAGATCATCATCATCTTCGTGCCCATCTTCCTGCCCCTGCTCAAGGTGTTCGGGGTCGACCCGCTGGTGTTCGGAATACTCGTAGCGCTCAATATTCAGACTTCGTTCAACACCCCGCCCATGGCAATGTCCGCCTACTACCTGAAAGGCGTTGCCCCGCCCCAGGTCCAGCTCACAGAGATATTCGGCGGCGCGTTGCCATTCGTGTTCATGGTTTTCATCACCATGGCGATCCTCTATATCTACCCCGGTCTGGCTACATGGCTTCCTTCCCAGGTCTACGGGCATTGAACGGCTGTCACCGGCTTGTCTTTGACGTCTGCGCCCGAAAGGCGGAGACATAGACGCTGTGGCGAGCGAGCGGCAAAAAGCGATGGCAAGGCTCGGAGCCGTCGAAGCGGCCACGGCCATCCGGGAAGGGCATATCACCTCCGAGGAGTTGGTGGATGCTTGTCTGGCGCGCATCGAGGAGCTGGAGGACGATGTTCAGGCCTGGGCGTTCCTGGACCCCGGCTATGCGAGAGAGCAGGCACGCGGGGCGGACGAAGCACGGCGCAGAGGCCAGCCAGTGGGCGCCCTGCACGGTGTGCCCGTCGGTGTAAAGGACATCATCGATACGGAGGACATGGTCACCGAAGACGGCACCCCGTTGCACGCCGGGCGGCGTCCCCGCAGGGATGCTGCCGTGGTGTCGGCGCTGCGAAGTGCCGGGGCGATCATCATGGGCAAGACGGTGACCACCGAGCTTGCTGTTTATGCTCCGGGCAAGACGCGCAATCCCCACGATCCCGAACGCACGCCGGGTGGGTCCTCGAGCGGCTCGGCCGCCGCCGTGGCAGCCGGCATGGTCCCCCTTGCCCTCGGTACCCAGACCAACGGTTCGGTGATCCGGCCCGCGTCCTACTGTGGTGTGGTCGGATACAAACCCACGCACGGCCTGATCCCGCGTACGGGAGTGCTGTCCCTGTCCCGGGTGCTCGACCATGTGGGAGTGTTCGCGCGTTCCGTCCCGGATGCGGCGCTGCTCGCGCAGGAGTTGATGACCTTCGACCCCTCAGACAAGGACATGCGTCCCAGTGCGGCTCCCCGGCTTCTCGATTTCGCTTCCCGCCCACCGCCTCTTCCACCGAGACTTGCTTTCGTGAAGACACCGATGTGGGACCAGGCTGCCGGGGACACGCAGGCCGCTTTCTCGGAGCTGGTGGAGTCCCTCGGCGAGAGGGTTGCCGAGGTGACGCTGCCGGAGGTTTTCGCGGACGGGGTCGATATGCTTCGACTGATCATGGAGACGGACCTCGCCCTGAGCTTCGAGCCGGAGTACGAAAAGGGTGCCGCCCAGCTCAG
>JBAUWJ010000095.1:0-9015 GCA_049583715.1 Arenicellales bacterium
GGCAGGATGGGGAACAGCTGGTCAGAGTGACTTTGGCTCTGACACACGCGCTGTTCGTGGGGTTTTCCTCGATCGTCGCCGCCAACTCGAGCGATATGACGGCGTAGCTGCCACTGCAGTAGGGCGAGACCCCGCACGTATCGGATACTGCCTGCGCGGCGTGCACAAACAGCTCGAGTATCTCGTCCTCGCTGCGCTCGGCGATGTGCTCGAACGGCGAGGAGTCCGTGTGGCTCGAGTCCGTAATGGTGACGGTGGTCGCAAATTTCCCCGTCGGGTGAGACGGCGAGGTCGCCGCGTGGGCCGGCAGCGAGACCGTATCGACGACCGGTGCGACCCATTGCCCTGAAATGACTCGCTGGCCCAGCGGAACGCTGGCTCCGGCCAGGGCGAGGACAAGGGTTCTGCGGCGTCTCTTGTCGTGGATCGAGGGTTCTTCGTCGTTGTCGGAATTGGCCATCATCCTTCCCTCATCGTTCGGCGGGTGCCTTGGAGGCGCATCTTATGCCGCAAAACACCCGGAGAACAAGCACCAACGTAGTGGCTTGACCGGGGGATACCGGCCGCCGGGCAGTCAGCGGCACGGGGTTCGTTGCGTCGAGCCGATGCCAGAGGATATCCTAGGGAGGCTCTGCTTAATGCTGTCATTGCGAGGAGCACGCGACGAAGCAATCCAGAAAGCGTGGAATGGCAGGCATCCTGGATTGCTTCGCTGCGCTCGCAATGACAACATAAACGATTAATCAGAGCTTCCCTAGATATCATGCGCAACCTGTATCGCGATCGGCATTGATCTGATGGCCTCGCACTGGGACACCGAATCCGCGCGACGGAATTTGTCGGCGGACGGTTTCGTGGTCATGCCGGACGTTGTCGAGCCGGCTGCGCTCGAGCAATTGCGCCGGCGCGTGGCGTTGTTCTATCGTGCCTGGGATCGTTATCCGAAGACGACCCGCAAGGAGTTCCCGGGCCGCTCGCCTGAGGAAGAATATCTGCCTGTGCGGGAGATCAACTGGCCGCCTGCCGCGCTCCGCCTGCTCGATGACGAGCCCGCGGTCACCGCGATACGTGAGGTTGTCGATGCGCTGACCGAAGCCGCGTGCAGGATTATCCATGCGAACTCCCTGCTCAAGCCCGCCGCCAGGGGCGCGCCCGTGCTGCCGCATCAGGATACCGCCTACAACCTTCACGCTCTCAATCGGCCGCTCACGGCATGGATTCCGTTCGAGGAGGTGACCGAAGCAGGCGGCGCAATATTCTATCTGCCCGGCTCCCACCGCCTTGGCGCGTTGAAGCACGACTCGGCCGACGGCGTGCGGTGGCTGAGCGAACCGACGCTGAAGGAGCACGGCGATCCGATGTGGCGGAGCTATTGCGGAGGACCCGGCTCCATCGGCGTCCACGACTCGAGGCTCGTCCACGGTAGCTACGCGAACCGATCCGGGCGGGATCGACTCGCTCTCAGTCTGCGGTTCGAAGTCGCGGGTGCGAAGGCCGCCGTGGCGGGCGCTGAGTCGGCCCCTGCCGGCTGATTGCTCGGTGGGACCGGACCCTCTGTAACTTCCTCTCGCGCTGGCGGGAGCCCCATGGATGGAGGAGGCAGTGCGACGCCTGGAGCCAGAGCCGAGTGGGAGAGCGTGAGGACGGTCCTAAACCGTCGCCCCTGACCCCGACCCTCTCCCGCAAGCGGGCGAGGGAGCTTTAACACAGCCTCTTTGTATTGCCCTCTGGATGCCGCAGGCGCGCGCTTAATCAGCTCATATCGACTACGCTGGCGCCATTGGCGTGCCGGGTGACCGACTGAATTCCCGCGTCCCGGGACTTCTCGGTGTCATAGCGCTCGCTGGTGCCGACCACCTGGCCGTTCGTGGCGGTGAGGTTGAACATGAACTTGCCCTTGCTGTCCTTCTTCTGGAAGCGGGTGGGCTGCTGCGAGTTCTTCTGAACGGAGGAGACGCCGTTTTTCGCAGAAGCCTTGGTCTTGTATCCCTCGCTCGCGAGGATGATCTCGCCGTTGCTGGCTTTGAGTCGAAACCTGAACTGTCCAGCCTTGTCTTTGTAAAGCTCGAACTTGCCCGGCATGATTTGAGCCCTCCATTCGGGTTCATTTGGAATTGAGCGCCCAATGTTATGCGCGGGATCCGCGGCGCGCCGTGACGCAGATCAAGCTTCACTGCCAGACTCCAAGCATTGCCTTCCATGATTTTGCGCCTGGATGACCTTGCGATCATTGAACGCGGCGGATCCTCAAGCACCGAGATAGACCTCCACGACGCGCGGGTCCTCCCGCACCTCGGCAGGGCTGCCGTCGAGGACGATGCGGCCGTTCTCGAGGAGATAAACGTGGTCCACCGCCGCCATGGCTTTGCGGGCATTCTGCTCGGTGAGCAGCACCGACACGCCCTGGCCGATCAGCCCGGCGATCGCCTCGAACACGTGGTTCACGGCCTGGGGCATGAGGCCGATGGACATCTCGTCGATCAGGAGCAGGCGGGGCTTCGCCATGATGGCCCGGGCGATGGCGAGCATCTGGCGCTCGCCGCCCGAGAGGGTCCCGGCGAGCTGCTCCAGGCGCTCGGTGAGCACGGGGAAGGGCGCGCAGGCCTCGTCGATGAGATCGGCGGGGCGCTCCCGGAGGTAGCCGCCCATGAGCAGGTTCTCGCGCACCGTGAGGCGCTGGAAGATATGCCCGCCCTCGGGGATGCAGGCGATGCCGAGCCGTGCCCGTGCCTCGGGAGGCGCCGCCGTCACGTCAGCGCCGTCGAAGCGGACGGCTCCGGAGGCGGCCGGCTGCCAGCCGGCCAGGGCCTTCATGATGGAGGACTTGCCGGCGCCGTTGGCGCCGATGATGGCGGCGCTGGATCCTGCCGGCACTTCGAGGTCGATGCCGTGCACCGCTTCGATGTAGCGGTTGTAGACGACCTCGAGTCCCCGGACCTCCAGCAGCGCCATCATTCGGTCCCGAGGTAAGCCTCGATCACCTGCGGATTGGCGCGCACCTCGGCGGGCGCGCCCCCGGCGATGAGACTGCCCTCCACCAGTACCAGCACCCGGTCCACCAGGTTCATGGCGAACGGCATGTTGTGCTCGATGAGCATGACGGTCACGCCCCGGGCGCGGATGTCGCGCACCATCTGCGCGTACTCTTCCGCCTCCTTGTGGGTCAGGCCCGCAGCGGGCTCGTCGAGCAGCAGGAGCTTCGGGCCCGTGGCGATCGCCCGGGCGGTTTCCACCCGGCGCTGAACGCCCATCGGCAGCTCGCCCACGGCGTGGTCACGGTAGGCGGTCAGGCCGAAGCGCTCCAGCAGGGTTTCGGCCCGTCCGGTAACGGCAGCGCGGTAATACGAGCCGGAGAGCGAGCGCCACAGCGACCCGTAGGCCTCGATGCCCAGGCCCACCACCACGTTCTCGATGACGCTGAGCTCCGCGAACAGCTTGCCGAGCTGGAACGTGCGGCCGATACCGAGGCGCGCCCGGCTGGCCGCCGCCCGGCGCGACAAATCCCGCCCGTCGAACACGATGCGCCCGGCGGTGACGGGCAGGGCGCCGGCGATGCAGTTGAAGAGCGTGCTCTTGCCCGCGCCATTGGGGCCGATCAAACCCAGGATCTCGCCCCGGGTGATCTCCAAGTCGACCTCGGAGAGCGCTTCCAGGCCCCCGAAGTGCCTGGAAACTCCATGTACACTGAGCAGCGACTCATCCATCACGCCGCCTCCGTCTTTCGCCGCCTGCCGAAGATCATGCCGAGCCAAAGCCGCAGGTGGCTGCCGCGCCCGAAGAGTCCCTCGGGCTCGAAGATCATGAGCAGCACCAGGATGATGCCGTAGATCACGTAGCGCCATTCCTTGATGGGCCGCAGGTACTCGGGCAGCCCGGCGATAATGATGGCGCCGATCACGGGTCCGATGAGGGTGCCCGGACCGCCCAGCACCACCATGGTGAGGACGCTCACCGACTCGACGAAACCGAAGTTGTCGGGGAACACACTGCCGAGCTGGCGCGCGTAGAACGCCCCCGCCAGTCCCGCCACGGCGCTGGCGATGACGAAGGCCCAGATCTTGGTGGAGGCCGTGTTGATGCCCATGGCGGCGGCCGCGTCTTCGTCCTCGCGGATCGCCATCAGCCGCAGCCCGAACCAGCTCCGTAGCAGCAGCCACTTCGCGACGAACAACGCTGCAGTGAGACCGAGCGTGAGCAGCAGCATGTTGAGGCCCAGGAACTCGATGCCACCCACCTCGAAAGGCGGGATGCCGACGATTCCGAGCGCCCCGCCCAGCGCCGGCGTGTAGCGGAAGATGGCCACCACGATGAAGTTGATGCCTATCGTTGCGAGCACCAGGAAGTCGTGCCGTACCCGCAGCGCCGGCAGCCCCAGGAATCCGCCGATGGCCCCGCTCACCAGCACCGCCATCACGAGGTCGAGCGGGAAGGGCAGGGGCACGTTGACCGTGCACACGGCCTCCGTGTAGGCGCCGATGCCGAAGAAGGCCGCGTGTCCCAGGGACACCTGGCCGGCGTAGCCCACCAGCAGGTTCAGCGACATCGCCATCATCGTCCAGATGGCGATGAAGGTGAGCACCGAGATGAGATAGGCGTCCAAGGAAGGCGGTCCGGGCGCTCAGTCGAGCGTCTTGCCGAGCAGGCCGCGCGGCATGAACAGCAGGATCAGGATCAGCACCGCGAAACCGATGGCGTCGCGCGGAAAAAGGCTGCCGAGGTAGGTCGAGATGAGGATCTCCACCGCCGCGAGGATGAAAGCCGCGGCGACAGCGCCGCCGACGCTCCCGAGCCCTCCCAGCACCACCACCACGAAGGCCTTGTAGGCGACGACTTCACCCATATGGGCGTTGACGCCATCCTGGTAGACGGCGATCAGCACCCCCGCGAGCCCGGCCATCGCCGAGCCCAGGAACATGTTCAGGGACACCGCGCGGCCGGTGGACACGCCGAGCGAACGTGCCATGTCCTGGTCCTCGGACAGGGCCCGCCAGGACAGCCCGAGCACCGTGCGGTTCAGCAGGTACCACACCACCAGGCCGCAGACCGCCGCGGCGAGGATGATGGCGAGCTGCACGGAGGTGAGCTGCAAGGCGCCGCCGGCATCCAGGGTCGGCAGCCCGACGCTGGCGTCGAAGCTCTGGGTGGTGGGGCCGAGCAGGAACGGGCGCTCCATCAGCGCCTGCAGGGCGATGAAGATGCCGATGCTGACGATCAGGGGGGTGCCGCGCGGGGCGCTCAACACCCAGCGGTAGGCCAGGTGGTAGATGAGCACCCCGAGCAGTCCCGAGGCGATCACCGCCGCGAGTGCTGCGGGCCAGAACCCGAGGGGCAGGGCGTTGAAGACGAAGAGCCCGACCATCGCGCCCACCGCGTACACGCCCGCGTGGGCGATGTGCAGGATGCGCAGCATCCCGTACACCATGGTGAGACCGATAGCGATCAGCGTGTAGACGCTGCCGGTGACCAGGATGTTGGCAATGGTCGGGCCCAGGCCGGACATGTCAGGTCCTGACCTTCGAGACGGCGCGGCGCGCGTTTCAGTGCAGGTTTCGGATCGCCGGGTCGTCGATCACGGCAAAGTGATGGAAGGCACCGTCCTTCACGATCTGCACCACCGAGGGCTTGATGACCTGGCCGTCCTTGGTAAAGCCGTAGAAGGGTCCGGTTACCACGCCGTCGAACTTCTTGATCCCGTGCAGCGCCTTCACCACGGCGTCCGCCTTGGTGGATTTCGCCCGCTTGATGGCTTCGGCGAGGATGGTCACTGCGTCGAAGGACGACGCGCCCACCATGTCCGGCGCGATGTTGTACTGCTTCTGGAACTCACTCAGGAACTTCTGCACCAGGGGGTTCTTGCTGTCACGGTCCAGCGCCGTGGTGAGCATGGTTCCCTCGGCGGCGCCGGGCTTGGACAGCTCGATGAACTTCGGGGAATCGAATCCCTCCATGCCGATCACGGGCGTGGTCATGCCGAGCTCCTGGCGCTGGTTCACCAGCAGGGCCGCGTTGTCGTAATAGCCGTTGGCGTAGATGACGTCCGGGTTCATGCCCTTGATGCGGGTCAGGATGGGCCGCAGATCCTTGTCATCCAGGGAGTACTTCTCCTCGGTGAGGATGTCGAGGCCGAGCTTCTTGGCTTCTTTCTTGAAGGCGGCGGCGAGCGAGGTGCCGGCGTCGTTGTCCATGGTCACCAGCGCCACCTTCTTTTTCTTCATCACCTTGGCCACGGTCCAGGCCGCCGCGGCCCCTTCCTCGGCCGCCGGCAGGCTGGTGGCGAAGATGTACTTGCCCGTCGCCGTGATCTGCGGATGCACCGCGTAGGCGGTCATGAGCGGCGTCTTCGCGCGCTGGAAGATAGCGGCCGCCGGCCGGGTGAGAAAGGAATACGAGCCGCTGACCGCTACCGGCACCTTGTCGCTCTGAGTGAGCTTCTGGGCCACGTTGGCGGCCTGGTCGGGCTTGCTGGCGTCGTCGTAGTTGACGAGCTCGACCTTCTTGCCGAGCAGGCCGCCCGAGTCGTTGATGAAATTCACCGCAATCTGCGCGCCGTGCAACGCGGATACGCCATCGGCGCCGGCGAAGCCGGTCTGAGGCGAGAAGAAGCCGAATTTGATGGTGTCGTCGGCCGAAGCCGTGCCGCACAGGGCGACAGCCGCGACCAGGCCCGCGGCGACCAGAAGCCGGCGCGCTAGTGTGAGTTTTTTCATACTGTTCTCCTCGTGGAACGGGTTGTTTGGGATGTTTCGACGGCGCCCGCGAGCGGACGCGTCGCAGATGCATCGGTTACCACGCGAAGCGCCCGCACGGGCGTGCGCCCCGCTCGAGAGTCGAGCCGTCTCGCAACGAAGGCGGCCGGTCTCATGCAACGTCTCCGCGCTGAACCAGCTCCTTTACGGCGGCGATGTCGCCGGCAATGATCCGGTCCTCGACCATCACCGGAACCCGGTCCCGGATGATGTCGCGCAGCGTCCCCACCCGGGGACCGGGTTTCCGGTCGCGCAGGTCCAGTGCCTGGCAGGCGAGCAGGAGCTCGATGGCGACCACAGTCTCCACCGTATCCACCACCCACGCAAGATGGTGTGCCGCAATGGGCGCCATGGGAACGTGGTCCTCGGTATCGAGGCCGACTGAGACCGACTGAATGGTCGCCGGCGCGGCGCGCTTGCGCAGCTCCGCGATCAGGCTCGCTGCCGTGTATTGGGGAATCATGAAGCCGTTGTTGACCCCGGGCTTGGCCTTGGGGTGCACCAGGAACTTCGGCAGCCCGTTGTTGTGATGGTCGTCGAGCAGCTTGGCCGAGCGGCGCTCGCTGATGACCGCGACCGAGGTCAGAGAGGTGGCTAGAAAATCGCAGACCTCACCCACGCGCTGGCCATGGAAGTTCCCCGAATTGCTGGTGACCCAGCCGCCGCTGACGTCGAAGATCGGATTGTCGTTGGCGGCGTTGATTTCCAGCTCCAGGGTGCGTTTTGCCATGGTCCAGGTGTCCCGCGCGGCACCGATGACCTGCGGTATGCACCGCAGCGACAGCGCGTCGCGCAGATGTCCGGGTCCGGGCGGGAGCACCAGCTCGCTGTCGCGGGTGAGGTCGCGCAGCCGGCGCGAGGTTTCCACTTGGCCGGGGTGCGGCTTGGCGAGCGCCACGCGCTCATCGAAGGAATCGGACACCGCGCCGAGCGCCTCGAGAGCCATGGCCGCCGCGGCCTCGGCCGCCGCCAGGAGCCGTCCGGTGTCGGTGACGGCGAGGCAGGCCACGGCCGTCGTCTGCTCGGTGCCGTTGTTGAGCGCCAGCCCGTCACGGTCGGCGACCCCGGGCGGCTCGATTCCGGCGCGTCTCATGGCCACGACGCCCGGCAGCAGCTCTCCCTCGTAGAAGGCGCGTCCGTCCGGAATCAGCGGCAGCGCCATGTGGGACAGGGGTGCGAGATCACCGCAGGCGCCCACGGAGCCGCGCTCCGGAACGTAGGGGACGACGCCGGCGTTGAGCATGGCAATCAGGGCATCCAGGGTCACGGGGCGCACGCCGACCATGCCCGTAGCCAGCACGTTGGCGCGCAGTGCCATCATGGCACGCACTGCCTCCACGGACATCGGCTCGCCCACGCCGGCAGCGTGGCTGCGCAGGATGTTCCGCTGTGCCGCGACGTTGTCCTCCGCGCTCACGCCGCTGCCGGCGAGAGCTCCGAAGCCGGTGGTCACGCCGTAGATCGGGTGGCCCTTCTCCATCAGCGAGCGCAGGAAGTCATGGCACGACTCCACCGCACGGCGCGCACCCGCGGAGAGGACGGCGTGCCGGCCGTCACGGGCTATCGCCAGCACCGCTTCGACAGTCATGTCCTTTCCGGTGATGTCTACGCTCATCTGCTCGTCTTGGGGGGCCGTGCGGTGTGCCGGTGGAGCGCTCCACCGCGGGGCACGGCATCGGGCGGGGGGAGCTTCGATCCTTGTCGTTCCACGACAGGGCGGGGATTGTACCACCGGGGGCGGTCGTGCAAGAGCGCCCCGGTTCATCGGCCCCGCCGCTGCGCCCCTTCGTCTTGGTGAAGCGCGCGGGCCGGTGCTACATTACGGCCAACAGCCTCACCGGAGTGTCACATGATCACCGCGTTTATCCTGATGAAGGCCGAGCGAACCAGGATCAAGGAAGCCGCCGAGAAGCTCGCGGACATTGAAGCCATATCCGAGGTCTACTCCGTGAGCGGGCGATACGACCTGGTCGCCGTGGTGCGTGTGAGGACGAATGATGATCTCGCTGATCTCGTCACGGACAGGCTGGCGGAGGTCGACGGTATCGAGCATACGGAAACCATGATGGCGTTCCGGGTTTACTCCCGTCACGACCTCGAGTCGATGTTCTCGGTCTAGCAGTGGGGAGGCCTCAGGCCGCCCCGGTCAGGGACGCCTGTTTACGTTCCCACGGAGCGCCGCGTTGGTCCGCAGCCGCTCGGCCAGCGTCTGGCGAAGCGGTTTTCCGGTTGGTCCTTTCGGCAGCTCGGCGACGAATACGATGCGCCG
>JBAUWJ010000096.1:0-8707 GCA_049583715.1 Arenicellales bacterium
ACCTCGTGTTGAACCACGCGGGCGTGGAATCCCTGCGCCTCGCGCTCGATCGGTACCCCGTGCTGATCGAAGCCGGAATACCTGATGTGCGGCCGCCGCGGCACCAGTCCCCGCATCCCGGGCACGCTCAGGCATCCCTCCCAGCCATACTCCATGTCGTTCGTCAGAACCTCGACGCGCGGATTGACCAGAACCGTCATCGGCACCGGCTCGGCGTCCGGATAGCGCGGGTTCGTCTCCACGCCGAATATGACGACACGCCTGAGCACCCCGATCTGGGGAGCGGCCAGACCCGCACCGTGAAGGGCCTCCATGGTGTCGAACATATCCCGGACCAGCTCGTCGAGCTCCGGACTCGGGAGATTCCCGACCGGCTCCGAACTCTGAAGGAGCCGGGCATCACCCATCTTGAGAACGCTTCGTACCGTCATACCGGCACCGCCGACCGGCCGTACCGGATTCGAGAGTGTATAATCCGCATCGATGTCTGTCCTCCGCGCATTGACTCTTATCCTGAGCTTTCTCGTTGCCGGGCCGCCGTGTCTCGCCCAAAGCTCGGGTCAGAGTACCGACCAGAGCACATCCGGGAACAACCAGTCGTCGCAGTCCGACCAATCACAGTCTGCACAGGCTTCCCGGTCGGGGCCGGCCCCGTCGACGCAGTCAGGAAATAATCAAACGGAATCACGCAAGCAGTATCAGGTGGAGGTGATCGCGTATCGCTATCTCGGAGCCGACTCGTCGAACGGCGAGGAATTCAACCGGGTCCACGTCGAGGACTACCTGCCCACCGAGCCTTTTGACGTCGATCGTTACAACAAGCTCAAGCAGACCGTATCCTACACCGAGCTTACCCACCTGAGCGACGCCCTTCGGCGTCTTCAGGCCGATCCACGGTTCTCAGTGATGCTGGCCACTGCCTGGGTGCAGCCCCTGCTCGACAAGAGCGAGGCGATCGACGTGCCGCTCGGAGGCGACCAAGGCTACAACCAGGGGTACGGTCCGGGTTCCGATGCACAGAACACCGAGGGCGGCGGGCAGGGCAACGAGGGAGTCAACCAGGGGAACGATCAAGGCGCGGGCCAAAGCCTGGATCAGGGCACCGGCGAGACGGGCACCCAGGTACAGGGCAACGGCGGGACGGGCGGCCAAGGCGGCGCACCGGCAGGTGCGCCTGAAGGGTCCGGGACCATGGGTCAGGAGGGCCCGCAGGCCGCCGGCCCCGGCATGTCGGGAACGATGCGCGTCTACGGAGACCATTTCCTTTACGTCGATTTGCGCCTCGAGGCGACCGTGCCACAGGGCTCCGACAGCGAAAGCCCCGGCCAGGCTTCCCAAGGCGAAGAAGGCACGGACGAGGCGTCTCAAAACGAAGCGGGCACGGACCAGGCTTCTACCGGGATGGCCGGCGGGGAAGCGGGGACCCAGAACGACCTCGCCGTCTATCACATTTCCGAGATCCGTCGAATCAAGCTGGATGAGGTCCAGTATTTCGACCATCCCTATATCGGCGCGATTGTCTCGGTGACGCGATACACGGGGCCGCCGCCGGGCCAGGCCACCGATCAGGGCACCGGCCAGAACGCCCCGGGTACCGGCGGCGCGCAGGGAACCGAGGGTACACAGGGCACTTCCGACCAATAGAGCCGCGCAGCAGGCGGCCCTTAACCAACCGGTAGACCTTGATTAATGCTGTCAGTGCGAGGAGCGACGCGACAAAGCAATCCAGAAAGCGGGGAACGGCCAGGGATCCTGGATTGCTTCGCTGCGCTCGCAATGACAACGTAAACGATTAATCAGAGCTTCCCTAGGGAATCATCGGCGGCGGCACCGAGTACGTGTCCGCGCAGACCACCGGTACGGCAGCGTCCAGCAAGCTTTCCACCTGGGAACGGCCGTGCACCAGCCATCGCTCGATCTCCACCATGGTGATGTCGCCGCCTGCCCTGCCCGCTGCCGGATTGACCACCATCGCGATCGCCGCGTAGGCGAGCTGCGCCTCCCTCGCCAGGGCCGCCTCCGGCATCCCGGTCATGCCGACCACGTCCGCACCGTCCCGCTCCAGGCGGTCGATCTCGGCGGCGGTCTCGAAACGCGGTCCCTGCGTCGCTGCGTAGGTACCCCGTCCCGCGAGCTCGATCCCGGCACGCCCCGCCGCCTCGACCAGGCGCCGGCGGAGCGCTTCACAGTACGGCTCGGTCATGTCCACGTGGCCGGCCACGCCGTCCTCGCCGTCGAAAAAGGTGTGCGCCCGGCCATAGGTATAGTCCAGGATCTGGTCCGGGATCATCAGCGAACCCGGGCGAGCGGCGGACGTAATCCCACCGACCGCGGCGATCGCCAGCACCGCCGTCACCCCATACTCCTTGAGCGCGCTGATATTCGCCCGGTAGTTGATCCGGTGGGGTGGCAGGCTGTGCTCCGGCCCGTGGCGAGGGATGAACAGGATTTCATTCGCACCCAGCGTTCCCTTGAACAGACGCACCGCCTGCGGCGTATACGGTGTTTCAATGGCGACGGTCTCCACGTGGTGGAACTTTTCCCACCGTCGAAACCCGCTGCCGCCAATGATCCCCACCGTCATCGTGGCATTACCCGCACCGCCGGCCTCGATGCAGCGTCCATTCAGGACCGGCCGTAGTCGTCCTTCAATCTCTCGATATCCGACTCATCGAGCCAGTCGCCGGTCTGCACCTCGATGATCACCAGGTCCTCCGTGCCGCGATTGCTGAGCTTGTGCACCGCTTCCCTGGGAATGTCCGTGGACTCGTTCTGCGCGAGCACGAACTCCTCGCCATCCCGTACCACCTCGGCCTCTCCCCGAACGACGACCCAGTGCTCGGAACGGTGGAAGTGCCGCTGCAGGGAGATGCTGGCGCCGGGTTTGATGGTCAGGCGCTTGACGTGAAATCCTTCTCCCTTGTCGAGGTCTTCGTACGATCCCCAGGGTCTGAAAACCAGCGTGTGGTACTCCGCTTCCGGAGCACTCGCAGACTTGAGTATGTTGACGACCTCGCGCACCTCCTGGTCGTCCTCGGCGCTCGAGACCAGCACGGCATCCTTGGTCTCCACGACCACCGTATTCTTCAACCCGACCCCCGCTACCAGACGGTCCGACGCGAAGATGAAGCTGTTGCTGACGTTGTGCAGGCGGACGTTGCCGCGCACCGTGTTCCCGTCGGGGTCGCTTTCGTCGGTCCCGGCCAGTCCACTCCAGGAGCCGATATCGCTCCAGTCACCCCCGTGGGGCACGACCACGGACTTGCCGGTTCTTTCCATGACGGCATAGTCCACGGATATCGACGGCGAGTCCTCGTAGGATTGCCCGACGTTGAGGAATCCGTACTCCGAAACGGCCTGGCCCCAGGCCCGGGTGCAGGCCTCCAGAACGCGCGGCTCGTACCTGCCGAGCTCGTCCAGGTAGGACGCCGCCGTGAACAGAAACATCCCGCTGTTCCAGAAATACCCGCCGTCCCCCACGAAGCGGGACGCCGTCTCGAGGTCCGGCTTCTCGACGAAGCGCTCCACGCGGTAGCAGCCTTCGGGAAGAGCCGGGTCCGCTTCCGGCGTGCGCTTGATGTACCCATAGCCGGTGGCCGGGTACGACGGCGTGATGCCCAGCGTGACGACGTTCCCTCCCATCGCGGCCGCCACCGCCACCCGCAGTGTGTCCAGGAACGCCACCTCGTCGACGATCAGATGATCGGACGGCGCCACCAGCATCACCGCCTCCGCATCGGACTCAGCCACCCGGAGCGCGGCCAGCGCTATTGCCGGCGCCGTGTTCCGCAACGCCGGCTCGAGAATGATCGTGCGCCGCTCGATCCCGATCTCGTCGAGCTGCTCCGCCACCAGAAAACGGTAGTCGGCATTGGTGAGCACCACCACTTCTTCGGCCCCAGCGGCGACACACCGCTTCGCCGTCTCCTGGAACAGCGACAGGTCCCCCGTCAACGCATGAAACTGCTTCGGAAAATAGCGCCGCGACACCGGCCAAAGCCGCGTCCCACTCCCCCCACACAAAATAACCGGGATGATCATTGCTTGCTCACCAGGAATCCGAAGGCGCCAGAAGCACTCATCACTGGAACGACGTTCCCGCAGCAGCGCTCAGGGTATGAGCCGGGGAAGGGTTTCGACGGACCTATGCCGCAGGGATGCGGCATCGGAGCCTGCATGGACGTATTTACGGCGTGCCGGCGAAACCCTTCTCCGGCTCATGCCGCGCACTCCCGCCCGAGACCAGCCCGCTCCCACAACACAGCGCATCCCCTTCTTTAACATTCCAGGTCTACGAAGCCTGCATGTTCCTGGATTCGATCTTCACGGCCCCGCCCCCCGCATAGTCCGGAACCAGATGCCCGACAAGGCTCTTGATCTCCACCGTGTCGTACTGATCCACGGCCCTCGTTATGCGTTCCACGATCGGGCTCACCACCTTCCAGTCCATCTCCGGCCCCTGGGCCAGGTTGATCTTGTCGTGCCCCGTTTTTCTCAGCACTTCGTCCGGATAAAAGAGCTCTTCGTGCAGCTTCTCGCCGGGCCTGAGCCCCGTGTACACCAGCTTGATGTCCTTGCCCGGCACCATCCCCGACAGCTTGATCATCTCCTCCGCCAGAAACGACACCTTGATCGGCTTACCCATGTCCAGGATGAAGATCTCTCCGCCGTCGCCGACCGCGCAGGACTCCATGATGAGCTGTGCCGACTCGGCGATCGTCATGAAATACCGCGTCATGTCCTTGTGCGTGACGGTCACGGGACCGCCCCGCTTGATCTGCTCCTCGAACAGGGGCACGACGCTGCCCGCCGATCCCAGCACGTTTCCGAACCGAACCGTGATGAAGCGCGTCGGAGACCGCTTGTCCAGCGCCTGGCAGTAAATCTCGGCGACGCGCTTGGATGCCCCCATCAGGCTCGTCGGCCGCACCGCTTTGTCCGTCGAGATCAGCACGAACGCGTCACAGCGGCTCTCGTGCGCCACCTGGGCGACGTTCGCCGTGCCGATGATGTTGTTCCTGACCGCCTCCCTGGCCTGTCCTTCGAGCATCGGAACGTGCTTGTAGGCCGCGGCGTGAAATACGATCTCGGGCGACAAGCGCCGGAACGTGTTGGCAACCGCCGCGCGGTCGCACACATCGCCAAGCACCACATGCACGGGGATGGAGCGGTACTGCTCCTTCAGCTCGCGCTCGATGGTGTACAGGTTGAACTCATTCTGCTCGAACAGAACCAGGGCACCCGGACGCACCCGCGCAAGCTGGCGGCACAGCTCGCTGCCTATCGAGCCACCCGCCCCCGTCACCAGGATGCGCTTGCCCGCCAGCCCGGCGTCGATCTTCTTCCAGTTCAGGGCGATGGGCTCGCGCCCCAGCAGGTCGTCGATACGCACCTGCCTGACGTCCTTGATCCCGACGTATCCGCTCACGACGTCGTTGACCGAAGGCAGCGTCCGGAACGTCACCCCCGTGGACTCGCAGATCGACACGATGCGCTGCATCTGGCGATCGGTCGCACTCGGAACCGCGATCAGGATCATGTCGACATTCCAGCGCTCGCACAGCGCCGGAAGATCGCCGCAACCGCCCGCGACGCGTATACCCTGGACGTCCTTGCCCACCTTGGTCGGGTCGTCGTCGACGAAGGCGATCGCCTCGTGGGTGCGCTCCGGATTGCGATTGACATCCCGCACCACCTGCTCTCCCGCGACGCCCGCGCCGACCACGATCGCCTTGCCGGCAACCTTGGGATGGAACTGCCGGTCCTTGAGCAGCCGGTAGGCGATCCGCGAGCTGCACAGAACCGCAACCGCGATGAAACCGTAGAACATGAAGACCGAGCGTGGTACCAGCGCCAGCCGGGTGTAAAGGATCACGACCGCCGCGATCAACAGGGTTCCCGCAGCGACGGCCTTCAATATCCGGGTCAGGTCGGGGAGCGACGTGAATCGCCACACGCCGCGGTGGGCCCCCGTCGCCACCAGGCACACGCCTTGTATGACGAGGACGATCGGGAGAAGACGCTCGGCTTGCTGCAGGAACGCGTCGGGTATGCCGCCGAGCATGTTGAATCGCAGCCAGTACGCCCCGATCCACGCCACGCCGACCACCACCAGGTCGTGCAGCAGCACCCACCAGCGGTAGCGGACCGCCTTGAAGTGTTGGAAGACCGCGTTCAGAAAATCCAGTATCTGCCTCATTGCCGCCTGGATTCCCGTCGCTTGACCAGAAGCAGGGCGCTGGACAACACCAGCAACGACAGGGCCGGCCACAAGGCGCGCGGGCTGTAGCGGCCCATCTCGAGCGAAGCCGGCAGGCACATGATCATGGAGATCAATAATACCATGACGGTCACCGACGAATGCCCCAGACCGCTGCGGGTCGCCCGCTGGTAGAGATGCTCACGGTGGGCGCGCCAGATCTTCTCGCCCCGCAGAGTGCGGCGCGCGAGCGTGTATCCCGTGTCGCCGATGAACACCGCAAACAGCAGGATGAAGGCACTGACGGGCACGTCGTACCGGCGCTCGCCGATGATGCTCGCGGCCGCCAATGTACCCCCGATCATCATGCTCCCGGCGTCCCCCAGGAAAATCCGCGCCGGCGCCCAGTTCCACACCAGAAAGCCCAGGCAGGCGGCCATCAGTCCATAGAGGAACAGCGACAGGCCGTTGTAGCCGCCCAGAAGGATGAACCAGACGCCCAGCACGCAGGCGCACAGGGCACCGTAGCCGCCCGCCAGCCCGTCGATCCCGTCCATGAAATTGTAGATATTCACGAACGCGACTATCCACAATATCGAGCACACGACCGTGAGCCACGGCCCATCCAGCACGACCCCGAACAGGTCCAGCCGTGAGAACCCGCCGTAGGAGGCCACGAAATAGACCGCCACCACGCATTGCCCCAACAGCTTGCTGGTCCACGTCAGGCTGCGAATGTCATCCAGCAGACCCACCAGGCAGAGCGCCGCCACCACGATCAGCAATGGCGCGCCGGGGCCCATGCCAGTCATGTTCAAAACCAGCCACAGGACGATCAGCACCGCCGCGATGGCCGTCCCGCCGCCGGTCACGGTCGCCTGGTGGTGGGAGCTGCGGTCGTTGGGCGAGTCCAGGACCCGCCGTCTCTCCAGCCACCCGCGGACCACCCAGGTGGCCGCCACCGAGGCGACGAAGGAGCCCATGATCGTCACCGCCGTCGCCGCCGCCGGGTTCATGTCACCTCGAGGTCCCGTTCCGGATGCTGGAGGAATCCCTGGGACACGAAGGAAAAGTCCTTCCGAGCCTCCCCGGGGTCGAAGACCATGTCCTGATTCATCCGTCGGGCGATATCGGCGGTCACGTGCGCGCCCAGGACGCCCGCCGCGCCAAGCAGGCGCCCGTAGAGACCGACGGGAATCCGGAGGATCCGGGGACGCCTGCTTAATGCCTCGAAGATCCGCGTCACCATCGAGCGGTAGCTGAGGGTCTCTCCCCCCGCCAGGTCGTAGGTCTTGCCGTAGGTCGCGGCGTTCTTCAGCACCGATACCACCGCTTCCACCGCATCGTCGACGTGGAGCGGCTGCCGCCTCCCCGACGCTTCCCCCGCGACCGGAAAGAAGCCGAGCCTGCGAACGAACCGCACGATCGCCATGACGTTCCGGTCGCGCCCGTAGCCGTAGATCATGGTGGGCCGCAGCAGGGTCGTCGAGAGACCGAGCCTGTCCGATTCCGAACGCACGGCCTGCTCGGCCTCGTCCAGCGCTGTCGAAAGCGCCCGATCCTCCCGGCTGGCGCTCGCACGCTTGGTCATCACGCTGGTGGAGCTGAAGCCTATCACTCTCTCGGCGCCGCTCTCGGCAAGGCGCTGGAGATGTCCCGGGAGGAGCCACAGCGGCGCCGCGTGCACGACGCACTCGAATCCGGGTTGGAGATCGAACGGACCACTCGCCATGTCCCACCTCAGCCAACCCGGCGTTCTCGGGCGTCGGCCCGCGCGCACCACGGCGATACCAAGCCCCTCGAGACGATCGGCAAGCAAGCCGCCGGCCAGCCCGCCCGCGCCGGTCACGAGGGTTTTCACCGCCCGCCCTTGAGCAGGCTCCACGCCATCAACGCGAAGCAGCGCAGGTAGATTCCCGTGTATACGAGCCCCGAAAACGCAAGCGGATACCGGCGGTGGTAGTGCTTCCTGTAGAACCGGCTCATACCGCGATGGAGATGCCAGATCACCCTCGGCCCCCTGCCGCTTCCCCCTTTCAGATGGACTGCCCCGGCCGATGGCACATAAGCCACCTTGTAGCCCGCGTCCCGGAAGCGCTTGCACCAGTCCAGGTCCTCACAGTGCAGGAAATAGCCGTCGTCCAGCAGGCCGACCCGGGACAAGGCGGCGCCCCGTACGAACATCAGGGCCCCCGACACGGCTTCGACGGTCTCTGCCTCGCTATCGCCCGGCGTCCCCGCCGCGAGGTCGAAGTCGCCGATCTTCGCGCCGCTCACCTTCAGGCCGTGCAGTCCCAGTGTCCTGGCCAGGGAGCTCCAGGGGGTCGGGAACCGGCGCTTGCTGGTCTTCTGGATGGAGCCGTCCGGATTCTTCAGCGCACCGCCGGCGAGCCCGACATCGGGGTGGTCCTCCATGTACGCCGCGAACTCGCGGACCGCGTCCGTCTCGAGAACGCAGTCCGGATTCATGAGGAGGTAGTACTTCGCGTTGCGCCGGCGCATGACCTG
>JBAUWJ010000097.1:0-2555 GCA_049583715.1 Arenicellales bacterium
TCCAGGGCAGCCTGCGGTTTCAACACTTCAACTTCTATCCGGTTCATTGCCATCTCCAGCCTGCGAGGTGGGTACAGTCTTTGCGAAAATCCTCCAATAACCTTTCCAGCGAGGTGAACTCGTAGAGCTCTTCACGATCGCCATAATGACGATGGTCCCCTTTTCCTGTTTCGTTGTCGTATCTGACGATGCAGTTCCCGCCACGGCCACAATACAAGCGGTACTTCAAACCGTGTGAGCGTTTCCAGCTCTCGTGTGGAAGTTTCCAGATGACCATCTCCACGATGAGATCGTCCTGCTGTCCCTTGTAGCGGAAGAGCTGCCTTGCCTTCATGCGGACCCAGAATAGCGGCTGAAATTATGGTGTCAAGTACCATAATGGAACGCCCACTCAGGCACCTGCTGATCCTGGTGCAGGCGCATGCGCCGGAGCGTGACGGCGGAGAACACATCTTCCAGGTCGAGCGCCCCCGGATCCGCCAGGCCCGCCAAGGTGGCCGCGGCCTCGCGCCGGAAGCGGTCCGGCAGGGGCGATGTGTTCTCAGCGAGCCAGGCTCGTTGCCACCATTCCTTCATGCGGTCGCCCGCTGCCTGCAGGGTCCGGGCGTCCGGGATGCGGGCGCGCTTCTGGTTGTTGACTGTGCGGCTGGCGGGCAGGAGATTCCACAGGTCCTCGCAGGGCCAGATTGCCCAGGGGAAACAGTGGTCTATATCGAACGCGGTCTTGGCGAGCGGTTTACCGCTCCACACGCAGTAGACGGCTTCACCCCGCTCTCGCAACGCCGCCACCCGTTCCCGCGCCAGGCGGACATCCCGCTGCGGCTCGCTCCAGACCATCGCCTGTTCGATGAGGCTCCGCTCGACTCTGCGGTTCTGGCGCCGCAGGTACGCCGCCATCAGCCGTTTCCACTCGGTCTCCAGCGCGGGCTCGATCCAGACGGTGAATCGCTGCATGGCGTGCCAGATGTCGGAGGGCACCCGGAAGGTGCCGAAGCTCCAGAGAAACGGCTCGTCGATGATGAGGTCGTGCCGGTTGGCGCTGGTCCGGGCGCGTTCCGGGCCGAAGATCGGGCCGCCGTTCGGGTAGGTGGTGTAGTGGGCCGGCATGTTCGTGATGTTGGCCGTACACTCCTTGAGCGCTTTCGACAGGGCGACGGCGCGTTCGCCCGTGAAGCGCATGCCGGGGTGCAGGTCCGCGGCCGTGACCCGCAGGTCCATCAGCCGCCGGAAACCATCCTGCGCGAAGCCGAGCCCCCTCGTGCTGCCATCGTGACTGGGCAACTGCGGCAGCCGGTGGGCGATGAGCGGCTGGAACGCCCGGATCCAGGTCAGCGCCACGAGCCCGAAGGGCAGGTCGACGTATTCGTCCGAGTCGTAGCGGGCCATGCCGTCGGCGCCGTCGGCGATGCGGCACAGGCAGCGCAGGAGGGCGAGCTTGTACGTGGACGCTTTATCGTCGTTGAGGATAATGTGGCGGAGCAGCGGCAGGGCGCCGGTGCCGTCGTCCGGCAGCCGGATCGCGACCTCCGACCAGGAGATTTCGCCGCGTCCCATGCGGTCCGGGCTTTCGCTGACAGCCTCCACCCAGGCGCCGTGCTCGCGGGCGAGCCGGCGCAGCTCGTCGACCGAGGCCTTGTGCATGCCCCGGTCCGCTTCGACGGGGCCGTGGCGCAGCGTCATGGCCAGCAGCCCGCCGGGCTTGAGGAGGGTGATGAGCTTTCGGAAAGCCCGGGCGCGAGTCGAGGGCGGCACGTGCATCCAGACGGCGCTGAGGAGAATCAGGTCGAATGCCGTGCCGATGCGGCTCACGGTCGCCAAGTCCGGTAATCGGTCACTCAGCCATCGGATTCGTGCGTGCGGGTGGCGACGCTTCCCTTCGCGGAGCAGCCCCTGAGCAGGCTCCACGGCGACCACCTCGTGCCCGCGCCCGGCCAGCCACGCGGCATCGCGCCCGGCGCCGGCACCGATGTCCAGTATGGTGGCGTCCCGCCGCTCTGGAAGTCGGTAGAGGAGCCAGTTGTGGACTTCGGGGAACGACAGCGCCTCGTAGCGCTCGGCCACCGAGGCCGCGTGCTCGTCGTACCAGGCAATCCCCGGGTTTCCGGAGGGCTCCTCCGCGCTCATGGCGTCGGATTATGGCGACGCTTGACCTGTTTCGTCCATTGGCTGCCGGAGACGGAGCGCAGGGACTAATTCAGTAATCCCGCCGCTCCTTCGCGCGCATGGTTGTAACGGAGAGTGAGGGGTGTCTTTATTCAAGTTTTCGGGTAAAAACTCAACTAATGTTGCGCCTATTTCAACCTGCTCGAGGCACTCGAGGGGAGCGTAGCCATGCCTAGTACCAAGCCGGCCGGAACGATCCGTGCCCGTGCGGCAGCGGAAAGAAGTACAAGCACTGCTGCCTCGGGGGGACCGGCAGTGCGGCGTCCGACATGCGCCAGGACCTGGAAGCGGCCCTTGCCGGGCAGCAGTTCGCGTCGCTGGAGGAGGCTCAGGCCTTCGTGGACCAGTTCGGGGAGCGGCGGAATGCGGCGCCGTTGGACGACTTCTGCGGC
>JBAUWJ010000098.1:0-4970 GCA_049583715.1 Arenicellales bacterium
TGCCGGATATCGCACCCCCGATGGCCCACTGTGGGCGGTGGACCACGTCGATTTCGAGATCCGGCCCGGCGAGAGCCTGGGCCTGGTCGGTGAATCCGGCTGCGGCAAGTCCACCCTCGGCCGCGCCCTGATGCAGCTCATGCCCCCGGGCGGCGTGACCCGCGGCAGCGTCAGGGTCGGCGGCGAGGAGCTGATCGGCGCCAGCAAACGCAGCCTGCGCCAGCGCCGCGGCAACGACATGGCCCTGATCTTCCAGGAGCCCATGACCCGGCTCGATCCACTGATGACCATCAACAATCACTTCGTGGAGATGATCCGCACCCACTATCCCAAGACCTCCAGGGACAAGGCGCGGGCGATGGCGCGCGAGGCCCTCGCCCAGATGGGCGTGCCGCCGACGCGCGCCGACAACTATCCGCACGAGTTCTCGGGCGGCATGCGCCAGCGGGTGATGATCGCGCTGGCGGTGGTGCTGAAGCCCAGGCTCCTCATCGCCGACGAGCCCACGACTTCCCTGGACGTGATCGTCGAGTCCCAGATCCTCGACATCCTCGATCGCCTGCGCGGCGAGGAAGGCGCCGGCCTGCTGCTGATCACCCACAACCTCGGCATCGTGGCGGAGACCTGCGACCGCGTGGCGGTGATGTACGCCGGCCGCATCGTGGAAGTCGGTACCGTGGACGACATCTTCGAGCATCCCAGGCATCCTTACACCGTGGGCCTGCTGGCTTCGACCATTTCGCTGGAAACAAAGGAGCTGCGATCCATCCCGGGTTATCCGCCCGATCTCATCGATCCACCCCGCGGCTGCCGCTTCGCCGAGCGCTGCCCGAACGTGATGGAGCGCTGCAGGCAGGCGCAGCCCGTCCTGACCGAGGTCGGTCCCGGCCAGCAGGCGGCCTGTTATCTCTATCCCGGGGCCGAAGAAGCCGGGCATCCGGACGCCTCGGGGTACCCGGGATGACGCCCTGATGGATGACATGGCCCAACCGGGCTCTCGCATCCCCGGCGGCGGCAAGGATCGCGGCGAACCGCCGCTGCTCGGCGTCGAGGAGCTGAAGACCCATTTCCCGGTTCGCGGCGGCCTCTTCGGCGGAGGCTCCGCGGTCGTCAAGGCGGTCGACGGCGTCAGCTTCGAAGTACCGGAGGGCGAGGTGTTCGGTCTGGTGGGGGAGAGCGGCTCCGGCAAGACCACCCTGGGGCGGTCGATACTGAAGCTCGTTCAGCCCACTTCCGGCCGGGTCTTCTACCGCGGGCAAGACCTCGTGCCCCTGCCGGAGCGCGAGATGCGCCCCTTGCGACGTGAGCTGAGCCTGATTTTCCAGGACCCCAATGCCTCCCTCAACCCGGCCATGACCATCGGCGAGGGCGTCGGACATCCGCTTCGCATCCACGGATTGGCGCAAACCCGCGAGGAAGCGCGCCGCCAGGTATGCGAGATGCTGGACCGTGTCGGCCTGCATCCACCGGAATCGTTCCTGGAGCGCTATCCCGAGGACATCTCCGGCGGCCAGAAGCAGCGCCTGGTCATCGCCCGGGCGCTGATCACTAGACCTAAGCTGGTGGTCGCCGACGAGCCGGTGGCGGCGCTGGACATGAGCGTGCGCGCCAGGGTGCTGGAGCTGATGCTCGAGCTCAAGCGCGAATTCGATCTTACCTACGTCTTCATCACACACGACCTCGCCACCGCGCGCTTCATGTGCGACCGCATCGGGATCCTCTACCTCGGCGGCTTCGTGGAGTGGGGCGACGCCCGGACCCTGTTCGACGACCCCAAGCATCCCTACACCCGGGCGTTGTTGAACGCCATCCCGATCCCGGAGGCCGGCCGCCGCCACCGCGACAAGAACCTGCCCCGCGGCGAGATCCCGGATGCACTCCGCCCGCCTGCCGGCTGCCGCTTCCACCCGCGCTGCCGCGAGGCCTTCGAGGTGTGCGGCTGGGAGGGGCGGGATCTGGTGGACGCGCTGGAGGAGCGCTGGACCCAGGTGGACCCGGAAACCTTCGAGCGCGAGCTCGCGATGTTCGGCGGCCTCGACAAGGCCGAGGTCGGCCGCGAAAGCGCGCACTTCCCGTGCGGCGATCCCGCGAGACTGGCCGCCTGGCTCCAGAGATACGGACCCGAGCTGCCGTCACGCGTGTTCCAGGGAGTCACCGACGTCACCACCGACCGCGGCGGCGTCACCGTCAGCTTCCGCTCCGCCCCCGAGCCCGCCGAGCAATGGGTCGACGGCCGCCACACCGCCTGCCATCTTTACGGACGCCATCTCGAGAGCGACCCCGCGGGCGAGGGGTAGACAGTCGCGAAGAGACACTCTACTCATGGTCGAGCGGACTTCGCGCGCCATGGGCGCCCCGTCCGGCGACGTGGGTGTATATCATGGTTGTCGCCACGTCCTTGTGTCCCAACAATTCCTGGATGGTACGTATGTCGGCCCCGTCCTGTAGCAGGTGCGTGGCAAATGTGTGGCGCAGCGTGTGGCTGGACGCCGGCTTGATGATTCCTGCGTTCCGAACCGCCTGTTTGATCCGCCGCTGGAAGGTCTTTTCATGGAGATGGAACTTGACCCGTGATCCGGTGCTTCGATCCCGGGCGTAACCAGGGGAGGGGAACACGAGCTGCCATGCCCACGAGGCGGCCGCCCCGGGGTATTTCCGCGCCAGCGCGAAGGGGAGGTATACTCGTCCCAAGCCCTTCCCGAGATCGAGCTCGTGAATGACACGGACTTTGTCCAGATGGGCCTTGAGCGGCCCGATCACCATCTCCGGCAGGACGGTGACACGGTCCTTCGCGCCTTTCCCATCGCGTACGGTGATCGTCCGCATCGCGAAATCCACATCTTTTACCCGCAGGCGCAGGCATTCGGTCAACCGCAGTCCGGCGCCGTAGAGCAGGCTCGCGATCATCCAAGGGGTCCCGTCCAACTGCGCCAGCACCGCCCGAACCTCGTCGCGCGTGAGCACCGTCGGCAGCCGCCTGGGCTTTTTCGCACGGCGGACGTTGGCGAGCCACGGCAGATCGATGCCGAGCACCTCGCGGTAGAGGAACAGAATCGCGTTCAGCGCCTGGTTCTGCGTCGCCGCCGCGACGTTGCGGTCGACGGCGAGATGGGAGAGAAACGCCTCGACCTCGGGGCCGCCCATATCCCGGGGATGGCGCTTGCGGTGGAACAGAATGAACCGCTTGATCCAGCCTGTATAGGACTTTTCGGTCCTGAAGCTGTAATGGCGCGTGCGCAATTCCCGGCGCACCTGCTCGAGTAAACGGGGTGGTTGAGGCACGTCCATATGTCCGATTCTCCTTTTGAATATCGTTCCCTTATGCGGGTACGGATTGTAGCAGATTCAAGGACCTCGCCCACCCCCAACCGGCATATCCGACACATCTGTCCGTTTACAAAAGGACATATTCGACGTTCACTTAAGAGTTGCACTAGGCCTGCTCCGCAGGGGATTCATGGATTGACGTTATAGTCAGGGGAAAGGAGACGGGCTCATGGAACGAGCGTTGCAAAGAATATTTCGGGTGGGATTCGAAACGTATTCCCAAGGCAGGCGTCTACCGCGCCACTACCACACGAATGCGTACTGGATACAACATTGCCGTACGGCCCGGCTGGGCGGACACGCTGAGTACTGCGAGAACGGACACCTTCATCGGGTTCAATACAACTCGTGTCACACGCGCAGTTGTCCGCAGTGCAACGGATTGGTTCGGGAGCGCTGGCTGGAGCGGCAGAAGGAGCGACTACTGCGGTGCGGCCATCGGCATATCATATTCACGATCGATCACGGCTTGAATCCGCTGTGGCGGTGCAACCGCCGGGAGATGGCGGATGTGCTGTTTCGGGCGGCGGCAGAGACGCTGAAGACGTTTACGCAGGATCCGCGTTACCTGGGTGGCACACCGGGGGTGCTGCTGGGTCTTCATACGTGGACGCGTACGCTGGGGCTGCACCCGCACATCCACGCCTTGGTGTCCGAAGGGGGGCTCGATGCACGGGGACAGTGGTGTGCGGCGAAGCGGGATTTCTTTCTGCCGGCGCGGGCGGTGATGGCGATGTTTCGGGGCAAGATGCTGGATTTTGTGCGCCGTGGGGTGGTCGAGGACCGATTGCGCCTGCCCGCTGGGGTTCGGCGCCAACAGATGCTCAATCGGTTGAACCGGATGGGACGCAAGAAGTGGAATGTGCGTATCGAGCAGCGTTACGCCCATGGGGCGGGGGTGGCGACGTATCTGGCCCGCTATCTGCGGGGCGGTCCGGTGCGCGACCGACAGCTCAGCCTCGAGGGTCGAACGGTCTCATTCCGTCCTCGGGTGCGGTCCGGGGCCGAACGGCTGCCGGTAATGCGGATGCCGGCCGAGGCCTTTGTGGCCCGCGTATTGCAGCATTTGCCGGAGCCGCAGCGCCCGACGATTCGCCGTGTCGGTCTGTACACGCCTTGCAAGCAATCGGCCCTGAATCGGGCACGGGGGCATCTGCTACAGAGGCCGGTGGTCGAAGATACCCCGCGCCTGGATGTGCAGGAGTACTGCCGGCGGGTTTTCGGCCAGCCCCCGAGCCGAGTCTGCGCGACATGCGGTGCACCCGTCGATTTGGCCCGGCGCGTGCCGCGGGCACACGATCCACCGCCGTTGTTGTGATGGCAACGCGAGGAGAACATCGATGTGAGGAGAGCGACAATGGAGGCTTCGCAGGGACGGCGTATGGCGTAAAATCGACCTTAGGCCGCGAGATATCGGCACTGCGACGCACCGCTTGGCGCCACGGCTCTCGGGACGCTACACCCAAGGCGAGGTTCGATGGAGTGAGATGAATTCAAGACGAATGAATGCTTCGGTCACGCAATCGCTTACCCAAAGGCCACGACTTCGACACGGCCTAGTCCAACAAGACGTTGAAACTGACCGCGGTCACTGCTTTGCTCCTTTTTTTGTGCCCTGCCGCGGCAGCTTAACTGCTCGTTAG
>JBAUWJ010000099.1:0-16104 GCA_049583715.1 Arenicellales bacterium
GGGGGTCGACGTTCCACACGGTGAACTCGAAGTCGCTGGTGGCATTGCCGTTGGGATCGGCGATCAGGTTGTACGCGCCGCTCTGGTTCAGGGCGACGGGTCCGTGGTCGTCGTAGTCCGAGAAGACCCGGGTGCGCCCATCCGGAGCCATGAGGACGAACTTTGTCGAGGCGCTGGCCTTGTCGAAGTCGAAGTAGATGGTCTGGCCGGCCTTGGCGTCCAGGGTGTAGGACACGGTCTGGCCGGCGACGGAGGTGTGGCCCTTGGTGTATTTTCCGAACTCGAGCTTGCCGCCATCCACCACCGGGGGGTCGACGTTCCACACGGTGAACTCGAAGTCGCTGGTGGCATTGCCGTTGGGATCGGCGATCAGGTTGTACGCGCCGCTCTGGTTCAGGGCGACGGGTCCGTGGTCGTCGTAGTCCGAGAAGATCCTGGTGCGCCCGTCCGGAGCCATGAGGACGAACTTTGTCGAGGCGCTGGCCTTGTCGAAGTCGAAGTAGATGGTCTGGCCGGCCTTGGCGTCCAGGGTGTAGGACACGATCTGGCCGGCGACCGAGGTGTGGCCCTTGGTGTACTTTCCGAACTCGAGCTTGCCGCCGTCCACGACCGGGGGATCGACGTTCCACAGGGTGAACTCGAAGTCGCTGGTGGCATCGCCGTTGGGATCGGCGATCAGGTTGTAGGTACCGGCGCGTTTCAGGGCGACGGGTCCGTGGTCGTCGTAGTCCGAGAAGACCCGGGTGCGCCCGTCCGGGGCCATGAGGATGAACCGAGTGGAGGCGCTGGCCTTGTCGAAGTCGAAGTAGATGGTCTGGCCGACCTTGGCGTCCAGGGTGTAGGACACGGTCTGGCCGGCGACGGAGGTGTGGCCCTTGGTGTATTTTCCGAACTCGAGCTTGCCGCCGTCGATGACCGGAGGCCGAAGCAGCCACAGCACGAAGTCGACGTTCGCCGTCTTGTTGTCTCGCGTCAGCACGCTCAGGACATAGTGCCCACCCGCTTCAAGGGTCACTGGTCCGTGGCTGTCCGTATTCCTGAACACGCGAGTATGGCCGTCGGCGGAGTCCAGCGTGAAATCCGTCGTTTCACTCGTCTTGTAGACCTGCAGGTAGACGACATCTCCCGGTTTCAGGTCCATCGGAAACTTCAGTGGTTTCCCGGCCTCGGTGGCCGTCTTCTGCTCCACCAGCTTGACGCTCACCTGGCTCCCTCCGGCAGCGCTGGTTGCTCCTGAAGACTTCGCGGACGCGACGGCGGTTTCTTTCTGTGCGGCGGCACCCTTCGCACCGGAGGGACTCTCCGCCGCTTTGGTTGCCTCCGCGGTCTTCTGTGCCGGCGGGGATTCCGTTACCTTCCCCGGCCCGGATTTCAAGACCAGAAACAAGGCGATCGCGATGACTGCGAGGACGGCGAGCGTCGCCAGCACGTAGAGCGGATACCTGGTCCTGGTCGTACCCGTGCGCCGCGCAGGGGTCCCTTCTCCCGTATGACCGCTGTCCGTCGGCGGCGGTGAGGAAATGATCTCGGTCGCGGCAGCATCGGTCGGGGGCGGCTCATCCGCTACCGCCCGGTGCAGCGCCTCCTGGAGCTGTCTCGCGGTCGCGTAGCGATCGTTCGCCTCCTTGGCCAGGCCCTTGACCAGGACCTGCTGCAGGCTTTCGCTGATATCGCTGCTGAAGCTGCGCGGCATGGGCATCGGATCGCTGATCGCTTTCAACATCACCGCCATCGGGGTGTCCGCGCTGTACGGCACCCGGCCGGTAAGCATCTCGTAGAGCACGACGGACAGCGAGTAGATGTCCGTCTGGGGCCCGATCTCCGGCAATGCCTTGGCCTGCTCCGGAGACATGTACGCCGGAGTCCCGATGCCGAGGCCGGTCTGGGTGAGCTGGGTGCTGGAGGTCAGCAGCTTGGCGATCCCGAAGTCCGTCAGAATCGGCAGCCCATCGTCGGTGATCATGATGTTCTCGGGCTTGATATCCCGATGTATCAATCCCTGGGAGTGAGCGTAATGCAGGGCCCCTGCCACCTGGTCGACGATATCCACCGCTCGGGAAATGGGCCGGATCCGGCCTTCCTCCTGAATGATCCGCTTCAGGTCCCGTCCCTGGATGAACTCCATCACCATGTAATAGGCTTCGTCCTGCTCGCCGAAATCGTGGATCTGAACGATATTCGGGTGCCGCAGGGTGGCGACGGCCTGTGCCTCTTTCTGAAACCGGACGCGAAAATCCGGCGCCGTGACGAACTCACGGCGAATCACTTTGATCGCGCGGTAGACCTCGAGCTGCGGGTGGAACGCCTTGTAGACGTCCGCCATGCCGCCGCGTCCGAGCCGCTCCATCACCGTGTATTGCCCGAGGGTATGTCCAGCCAGGTTGTCTTGACTCATTGATGCTGTTTTAATCCGCGGCTTACCCCTAGTCTAACCGATGAGTATCGTGGAGCGAACCCGTCGCCGTGCCGCATCTTCCCTGGAGGCATTCACCTCGAGAGCCGCGCATCGCCGGCGGTCTCCGTGGTCGCCATAGGGCGGCGTCGCGAAGGCGGCGAATCGATGGTTGTCCAGCCCGGTCTCTACGCCACGCCGCGTTCCTGGTGTTCCCGGCGATGATTTCCCGCTCGGCTTGCTTTGCGTTGATAGCGGCTTGCGTGTCGGTCGTGGCGTCCGCCTGCGCCGCGCCGGCGGCCGGGGTTCCGAAGCCCGATCACGTGGTGGTGGTGATCGAGGAGAACACAGCCTTCTCGGACATTGTCGGGAACAAGGCGGCGCCCTACATCAACCGGCTCGCGGTCCAGGGCGCGTTGATGGAGGAGTCTTACGCCCTGACTCATCCCAGTCTCCCCAACTACCTCGCGCTGTTCTCCGGTTCGACACAGGGCGTGCGCGACGACGGCTGCCGTTACAAATTCCAGGGGCAGAATCTGGCCGAGGCGCTGGAAAAGGCCGGCTTCAGCTTCGCGATCTTCTCGGAGGACCTGCCCAAGGCCGGATCCCGGACCTGCGGGCACGGGGGCTACAGGAAGAAGCACAACCCGGTGGCTTATTTCACCGATCTGTCCGCCGAGGTCAATCGGCCCCTTGGGGACTTCCCGTCGGACTTCTCTCGTCTGCCCACCGTCGCCTTCGTGGTTCCTACCGTCGCCAACGACATGCACGACGGGAGCATCGCCCGCGCGGACTCATGGCTGCGCGAGCATCTCGACCCCTACGTCCAGTGGGCAAAGGATCATCACAGTCTTCTGATCCTGACCTGGGACGAAGACGATACCCGCGAGCAGAATCATATCGTGACGCTGTTCGTCGGCGCCGGTGTTCGGACCGGACGCTACAAGCAGCGCATCGATCACTACGATGTGCTCAGCACCCTGGCTGCGTTCTATGGCCTACCCGCCCCGGGCGAGTCGGGCGGCCGAAAACCCATCACTGGTATCTGGACAAAATGAAAATCCGCGGGTGAAGGCGGCTCTTCGTCTACGTCACGGCTTCACCGGCACGACGTTGACACCGATCCGGTACACCAGATCGCCGCCGTAATAGGCGGTCACGAGCACCAGGACCACGCCGACGAGGCTCACTACGAACCACGCCCAACCGCGGCCGGCCGCCAGGGAAAGGCCGCGCCACCAGGCAAGCAGATAGAGGGTTCCATACACGATGAAGAACCACATGGTCGTGTAGCCGAACCCTTCGTGCCGCTCCAGAGGACCTCCCGGGAAGCCGAGCTCCGTGGCCCGGTCAAACGCCATGTCCCCGAACATCGCGGCCACCACCGCCGAGACGGCGGCCAATACAATGGTTGCCAGGGCGACATTCGGCAGACACTCATGGGCGGCGAGGTCCTGACCCCGCAGCAGCACGATGAGCTCGAGACCCGCACCGAGCAGGAACAGGACGATGGGGAAATGCACGAGCATCGGATGAATGTGCGCGAGATTGATCATCTATCTCTCCGTATTGCTGGTTGGATAGCTCCACGTCAGGGCACGCGGATGCGTACGCCATGCCGGCGTGTAACAACCGGCGGTGAAGTTGATGTTCACGGGAGGCCGCCTGGCGCCACGCGAATGGCGAGACACCGTCACCGGCCCGGTCGGAACCGAGCGGGTGTGGAGTTTAAACCTGATGGCACCGCGTCTGCCAGCCGATGCTATTTTGTCTTCAGCCCTCGTTAAGCTTGTGCAAGGGGCAGCGGTGTTTGTATGCGACGCGCCCGGTGACCGAACGGCGCCCTCGTCGACAAGCGTTCCGATCCGCGGGCGTGGCCTCTATAATGACCACCCGGCCAAACATGCCTTGTCCTCTTCGAGCGGCAGCCAATCTCCATGGACAGCAGACCCGACCAGCATCAGGACCTCCGCGAGGCGCTGCGCGGACTGTTCGCTTCGTTTCCCGCGGAGTATTTTCGCAGGCTCGATGCGGAGCAGGCCTATCCCGAAGAATTCGTCCGGGCCCTGACGGAGGGCGGCTGGCTGGCGGCCATGATTCCACAGGAGTACGGCGGGTCCGGCCTGGGATTGGCCGAGGCTTCGGTGATCATGGAGGAGATCAACCGCTCGGGGGGCAACGCCGGAGCCTGCCACGGGCAGATGTACAACATGGGTACCCTGCTCAGGCACGGCTCCGAACGCCAGAAGCGGGAGTACCTGCCGCGCATCGCGGCCGGCGAGCTGCGCCTGCAGTCCATGGGTGTAACCGAGCCCACGACAGGCACCGACACCACCGCCATCAGGACCACGGCGGTGCGCAAGGGCGACCGCTACGTGGTGAACGGCCAGAAGGTGTGGATATCCCGGGTGCAGCACTCCGACCTCATGATCCTCCTGGCGCGCACCACGCCGCGTTCCGAGGTGAAGCGAAAGTCCGAGGGTATGTCCATCTTCCTGGTTGACCTGCGCGAGGCGGTGGGCAAGGGCCTCAGCGTCAAGCCGATTCGCAATATGGTGAACCACGAGACGAACGAGCTGTTCTTCGACAACCTCGAAATCCCGGTGGAGAACCGCATCGGCGAGGAGGGGCTCGGATTCAAATACATCCTCGACGGGCTCAATGCCGAGAGGACCCTGATCGCCGCCGAATGCATCGGCGACGGCTATTGGTTCATAGAGAAGGTCGTCGACTACGCGAAGGAGCGGATCGTCTTCGATCGGCCCATCGGCCGGAACCAGGGCGTGCAGTTCCCCATCGCCAAGGCCTATGTGAACGTCGAGGCCGCCAGCCTGATGCGCTTCAAGGCCTGCGAGCGCTTCGACGCCGGCGAGCCCTGCGGCGCCGAGGCCAACATGGCCAAGCTGCTCGCGGCCGACGCTTCCTGGGAAGCGGCGAACGTGTGCCTGCAATGCCACGGAGGCTTCGGCTTCGCCCACGAGTTCGATGTCGAGCGCAAGTTCCGCGAGACCCGCCTGTACCAGGTTGCGCCGGTTTCCACCAACCTGATCTATGCCTACATCGCCGAGCACGTGCTCGGCTTGCCGCGTTCGTTCTGACATGACAGAGCACACGGACCCCGGCCCCCTCGAAGGCATCACCGTGGTCGCCCTGGAGCAGGCCATCGCCGCGCCCTTCTGTACCCGCCAGCTCGCGGACCTCGGTGCCCGGGTGATCAAGGTGGAGCGGCCCGGTGTAGGGGACTTCGCACGTGGTTATGACGAGCGGGTGCGGGGTCTGGCATCCCATTTCGTGTGGATCAATCGCTCCAAGGAGAGCCTGACCCTCGATATCAAGCATCCTGAGGCGGCCGGCATCCTGGGGCGCCTGCTGTCCGGCGCCGATGTGCTGGTGCAGAACCTCGCTCCCGGCGCGACGGACCGCCTCGGACTGTCGTTCGAGGCGCTGCACGAGCGCTTCCCGCGGATGATCGTCTGCGACATCTCGGGCTACGGCGCCGACGGCCCTTACCGGGACAAGAAGGCCTATGACCTCCTGATCCAGAGCGAATCCGGGTTCCTGTCCGTCACCGGCTCCGAGGCCGAGTCCGCCAAGGCGGGGCTGTCGATAGCCGATATAGCGGCCGGCATGTACGCGTACTCGAACATCCTGGCGGCACTCATCCAGCGCGGCCGGACCGGCCGCGCCTGTCGAATCGACGTGTCCTTGCTGGAGTGCATGGTCGAGTGGATGGGCTACCCTCTGTACTACGCCTTCGAAGGCGCGCAGCCGCCGCCCCGCGCCGGCGCCGCCCATGCCACCATCTATCCCTACGGCCCGTTTCCCGCCGGAGACGGCGGCACGGTCATGCTGGGGCTGCAGAACGAGCGCGAATGGAAGACCTTCTGCGAAAACGTGTTGGAACGCCCGGAGCTCGCCGACGATCCTCGCTTCGACAGCAACTCGCACCGCAGCGCATCCAGGGATGCGCTGCGAGCCATCATCGTGGAGTCCTTCGCGGGTCTCACTGGCGGGCAGGTGGCGTCGCGGCTGGATGCGGCGGGCATTGCCAATGCCCGCGTGAACGATATGCACGACGTGTGGCGGCACGCCCAACTCCTCGCGCGCCACCGCTGGATGGACGTGGACACTCCGGTAGGCGCGGTCCCGATGCTGCTCCCGCCCGGCGCGCCGCAGGCATTCACGCCGCGCATGGGTCCCGTGCCGGGGCTGGGAGAGCACACGGAAGACATTCTTCGCGAGATGGGATTTGGGAACGCCGTCATCGATCGCCTGCGCTCCGACGGAGCGATATAAGGGATCACAGTCCGCAGGCGGGAGCCGGGCACCGACCCGCTCCGCGATGACGGGCTCGTCCACACGGCGGGATTGTGACAAAGAGCCTGCGCCGGCCGATGCATGGAGAAAGCGGAGAGCGCACGGAAGGATGAACTGTTCGAGGGATAAAGCGGACCACCTGACGGCCTGTGTCATCCCGCTCGAGCGGCAGAGGGAAGGAATCCAACAGAGCAGGTCGAGCCCGTACCGGAGGGACCGTCGCAGCTATTGATCCAGGATCGCCTTTCCGATGGTCAGATGGGCGACCTCCACGGGACCCGCCCGGTTCGCGGGATCAATTCTCAAGCGGGTACAGCGTGAAACCTCGAACAACAGGATAATGTCGCTGTCGCCGCCGCCGTAATAGGTTTCGTACGAGTCCTCCTCCCTGATGCCGTGCCCCCTGTCCACGTAGAGCTTGAAGGCGCCGCCGGCGTCCGACCTTATTCTCGCTTTCAGCACGTCAGGCCCCCGGAACAGGGAGCACAGCTTTCTGTCCGACAGGGCCATCGTGAACCAGGGATCGGTTCCATCGGACACCAGGCGAAAGCCGGTGTCCGTCACCGCGAAACCGTGCATCTGGTTCCGGTGCAGGATAGCCTCGGCGGGAATATGGACGTTGCGCAGCGGACCGTCGAGACGGAAGCCGGCCGGCCGGTAGAAAGGCAGGACGTAGCTGATGATGGCATCGAGGTGAACCCCGAAGATAGCGGCTGCCGCCGCCCCGATGCACAGGACCTGCACGACACGGCCGGGGATCCGCAGGTCTCCCGGCCGGGCGTCGGTCAGCAGCGGCGCCGCGCGTGCCAACAGGCTTCTCGCGCCGCCGACCGCCAGCAGCAGGGCCGCGGATAGCACGGGCAGCAGGTACTTCCCCTGGAGCTGAATGTCGTTCTGCATGTTGGCCCAGGTGTAGATGTAGAACTGAAACAGGATGGCGAACGCCAACAGCGCCTCGAAGGCCGTGTCGCGGTCCGCGGCGCTCCGGCCCCGGCGCGTTACTGCAATGAGAAGAGCGCGACCCACCCGGAGTGCCACGTAGACGGCGCCCAGCCCGAACAGGGCAAGATAGAAACCGTACTGCAGGGGGCCGACGCGCAGTCTCATCCAGTCGAGATTGCCTATGGTCGAGGCCATGGTCTTGCCCCAGAAGTCGTCGTAGTTGCCGAGGAGGAGGTCGATGTATCGTACGCCCCTCGACGCGTAGCCCAGCTCCTTGCGGGGCGGCAGCCTGCTGTGCGCCTTTCCCATGGCCACTTCTTCCTTCCAGGCGACCGGATCGCCCGGTCCGTAGTGGTAGACGTTGAAGCCGATCCACCAGCCACCCGAGAGCGCCATCACGAGCAGGCCGCCTGCCGCATACTTCGAGAGCTGTTTCCAGGATCCGCGCACGTAGACGGCCAGGAACATCAACACGGCAGGGAACAGCATCCACGCGGTCTGCTTCGACAGGATCACCAGGCCCCCGGCGAGTCCGAGCAGCAGGGCGTTGGACCAGCGGGGTCCCTGTCTCAGAATTCTCACCAGCACGCACAGCAGGAAGGTGGCGGAGAAGATCGCCGCCGCGTCGTCATTGTTGTAAGAGGCGATGAAGGCGAACTGCGGCAGAAGGCCGAACAAAAGAGCGCTCAGAAGGCCGGCCGCGAAGCTGCCGAAGTAGAGCGACGACATGTAGAAGACGATCGCGACCGTCGCCGCCGCCAGAAGGCTCGAACCCTTGCGGAACAGGATGAATGGATCATCTCCCCAGAAGGCCAGGGCCTTGGCCGTTGCGGCCGACACGATGTATGCCAGCGGCGGGCGCAGCGCTCTGGTACCGCCGTAAACCGAGAAATAAAGCTCGTCCGCGTCCGCCGGGAGCACGGCCAGGCGGTCGTGCTTGTAGATGAATTCCGTGACGTCGTTGTTCGCGCGATAGTCCGGACCGGCGCGCGCGGGAAGAGTGCTCGACGTGAAGAAATAGTAGGAGAGAAACAGAACGAATACGATCAGTGCATAAATCGTGCGGCGCCGGCCATTCGCCGGGCCTGGAGGTCGCCGGGGGACGCGCGGCGCGGCGGTTCCGTCTCGTCCCTCGACGATGCTGCGTTGGCGGTGCGTCACCTCTGTGTGGCGCCCGTTTCTGTGGCGAACCCGTCCACGCGCGTCTCCAGTCCGGATGGTCATGCAGGGAAAGCCGCACAATGTCGCAGCCCCGGTCCCATGATGCGGCGAGAGGTCCGGAAATCCGGACCGGCGGAAGGTCGAATGATACATGAGTGGGCGGTACAATGACGGCGAATGCCGCGCATCATTGGACCATGCACGTGAGCACACCGTATCACCAGGGGACCGCGGGCGAGCCGGACGTGCAGCCGGGTCGCACGCTGGCCGGCTTCGCGGCCGGGCTACGGTTCGAAGACCTTCCGAAGCCGGTGTGCCGGCGCGCGGAGGAGCTCCTGCTCGATTGGCTCGGTTCCTCGCTGGCCGGCAAGGGCGCGCGGCCGGTGGAGATCATCGAGCGCGTGGCACGGCAAATGGGGCCGGTGGAAGGCCCGTGCGAAGTGCTGATTTCCCGCCGAACGACATCCGCTTTGTTCGCCGCCCTGGTGAACGGGGCATCCTCGCATTACGCCGAACAGGACGACGTGCACAACGGCTCGGTATTCCATCCCGGCGCAGTCGTGTTCCCGGCTGCCCTGGCGGCCGCCCAGGAGCGGAGCGCCTCCGGCCGGGAACTCCTGGTCGCCGCCGTCGCGGGCTACGAGGTGGGCATCCGGGTGGGGGAGTTCCTGGGCCGGTCCCACTACAAGGTGTTTCATACCACCGGTACGGCGGGCACGGTGGCGGCCGCGGCCGCGGCCGGCCGCGTGCTGGGCCTGGATCCCGAACGTATGCTGCATGCTTTCGGCTCGGCCGGCACGCAGGCAGCCGGGCTGTGGGAGTTCCTGCGTGAAGGCGCCGACTCGAAGCAGCTTCACGTCGGCAAGGCGGCCGCCGACGGGCTTCTGTCCGCGTACCTCGCAAGGGACGGTTTCACCGGCGCCGGACGCATTCTCGAGGGCGAGCAGGGCATGGCCGCGGGCATGTCCACCGACGCTGATCCCGCGCGTCTCACGGACCGGCTGGGCGAGCGCTGGGCGCTGGCGGAGACCTCGTTCAAGTATCATGCCTCCTGCCGGCACACTCACCCGGCCGCCGATGCTTTGCTGCAGGAGATCGAGCGTGAGAACCTCTCGGCGGACGACATCGCCGAAGTGACCGCCCATGTCCACCAGGGTGCTATCGATGTGCTCGGGCCCGTGGTGGCGCCGGCGAGCGTGCACCAGGCCAAATTCTCCATGGGCACGACGCTCGCACTGATCGCAATCCATCGTCGGGCCGGGATGCGGGAATTCGAGAACGGCTACAACGATCCGCGAACCGTCGATTTCCGTTCCCGGGTCCACATGGTCCTGGATCCGGAGGTGGACGAGGCCTACCCGGCCCGCTGGATCGGAAAGGTGACGGTGCATACGAGGGACGGCCGCGTTCTCCATGGCAGGGTGGACGAGCCCAAGGGAGATCCCGGCAATACCTTGAGCCGGTCCGAGTTGGAAGCCAAGGCCCTGGAGCTCGCCGCCTTCAGCGGGGCGGTGGCGGAATCCGAGGTGCGCGCCCTCATCGAGGTGGTCTGGCGTATCGCCGATGCGGCACGAGTCGGCCGGCTTCTCGACGCGTGAAGCGACGTCGGATCGATCGCGGTCGGAGCACGCCCACATTGAATTCGAACCGTCTGATCGTCGTCCCGGCGCCGAGCACGGGCCGGCGATATCGGAGCTTTGTCCACAGGCACTCGGCAGACCATGCGGGTCCCGACCTGTTTCGATAGAATGAACGCGACTGAAGCGGGGTAGCGAAGATCGAGCATACCAACCAGGGACTTGCCCGAGAGATGGAGTCGACGACTGTCTTCGAGTCAAAGAGGACCTTGTGGCAGATACTCGTCCTGTTCGGCTTTCTCGTACTGGTCATTCTCTATGCCGTAAAGGGCTGGCGGCGACACTTCTTCACGGGGCTGGCGGACTTTTTCGACACGCAGATCATGGGCGAATGGATGGCCTGGAACGCGCACAACATTCTCCACGGCCATTTCCTGTTCCCGGACTACCAGGCGAACTTCTTCTATCCCCATTCCTACTCGCTGGCGTTCGGAGAGATGCTGTGGCCGGAGTCGTTCCTGTACGCGCTGTTCCATTCCCTCACGGGGAACCTGTTTTTCAGCTTCAATGCCACGATGCTGACTGTATGGGCTCTGTCCGGTGTGGTCCTTTTCGTCCTGCTGCGCAAGCTGGGTGTGTCGATCCTGGTCAGCGGCCTCGGCAGCCTCGTCTACTGCCTGATGCCTTACAGGATGCCGTACTACATCGAGTTCAACATGGTGTTGGTCTTCGTGTTCCCGCTGATGCTGATCGTTCTCCTTCGCTGGCTGGAATCTCCATCTCCGAAGACCGCCCTGTGGTTCTGTCTCGCCTACCTGGTGACCGCCACATCCTGTCTTTATTTCACCGTCATGGTGGTCATCGTCATATTGTTTGTCTTCGTGGCGATTCTCAACGGTAAGCGCGAGCTGCTCCGCGATCGCGCCTTCTATATTTCCGGCGCGGTGGTCGCGGTCGGCGTGCTGGCCATCTCCGCCATCTACCTTTATCCCTATGCCCTGCTTCATATCGAGGGCGGCTATCAAAGATCGACGGCGGATTACCTGAAGTATTTCGCTCAGCCGATGCAGTATCTGGACACTCACGATGCGGCGCTGCTGCGCTGGATACCGACACCCCCCGTGCGCTTCGCGGAGACGTTTCTCTCCCCGGGAACCACTTTGGGGCTCCTGTTCCTGCTGTTTCTGGGGTGGCGATGCAGCGTCTTCGTTGGAAATTATGCCGCGATGCGGCCCGCCGGCAGATATATCGGGGTCGCCAAGTTCCTTCTTTGGACGGCATTCTGGGGCGCCATCCTGCTCCAGGCGTATCTGGGCCCCGTCGCGTGGCTGACGCCGTTCAATCCCTGGCTGTATTACATCGCCTTCGGGCTGATCGGCCTTTATATCGCGGGTCTGTTCTTCCGGGAAGACGGCCGGAGTGCCCCATCGGTTCTGCTCGCGGGCCTGGCCACGGCGGCCGTCGTGTGCTTCTTCATCAGTCTCGGGCCCATCCTGACCGTCGGCCCCGACGCAGACCGCCTCGTCCTGGCGCGCGGGCCGTTTCAGAATTTCGCCTCCTGGGATCCGATGTTGCACGCGGTCCGCGGCTTGACCCGCTTTGCCATTGTCATCCTTACGTACGTCGTCATCGCGGGTTGTATCGCCCTGGACAGAGTCCGCCGGCAGCATGGAGCGATCATTGTCGTGCTTCCACTCCTGGCGGGGATCACGATCTACGAGGCGCGGGTGATGGTGCACTACAAGTTCTCGGATCACGAACGGACAGTCGGCTCCCGGGTCGTAAAAGAAAGCCAGCACCTGCCCGGGCAGCATGTGCTGATGGAGCTTCCCGTTGGAGTCCGCGATCCCGATGCCGACGCCATAATGGACAGCATCGGTCAGTTTCCTCTGCTGGTGAACGGATTGTCCGGTTTCATTCCGGACTACTACGCGAAGCTTTTCGGCTGGGAGCACCGAAAGTGGGAGATGGACAAGATTCTGCGCTGGACGCGGCAGGTCTGGCCGCCCGTGTATCTCCTGGTCGACCGGGGATGGATCACACGTCTGAGTCTCGGTTGGAGACAGCGATTTCCGTGGGACAAAATCGACCAGGGCTGGGACCTTATGGATATGGACAAGCGCTTCGCTCTCTTTCGGCAGAAGCAGCGCGTCTCCAATTCCAACCACATTGTGAGGCGCGTTCGAACGGATGTTCTCAAACGCCATGCCGTGCTCTCGTTCGATGCTCGTCGAACCGGAACGGCACCGGTTTCCATCACCATCCGGCTGAACCAACAGCCTGTAAAGCAGGAGGTCCCTGTTTCCAGCGGCTGGCAGCATTTCGCTGTCCGGCTGCCCGCGGCGGCCATGGGGCGGATAGAAGGCGAGGAGATCGATATCGATGCGGTTCCGGCTTCTCCTTCGTCTCATGCCTGGGAGATCAAGAACATTGGCTTCGAGACGCCTGAATAGCCCTGCCCGCTCAGGGCCGGGCATCGACCGCGTGAGAAATCAAACACCGCATCCGTACGAGAACACGGGGTGTTCGCCGCCGCGTGTGAAGGTCCTTGCACATCAGAGTAATTGAAGGATGAGAGACGAAAGTCTGAAATCGCGCACACCGCTGCGCTCCGTCGTAGCACCTTACGTCCAACTCGCCCGCTTTGACCATTGGCTGAAGAACGTATTCATGCTGCCCGGGGTCCTGGTGGCGATGCTGGCGGACCCGGATCTGGTTTCTGCAACGGGATTTGCCCGCGTGGCGCTCGGTCTGCTGGCCGCCGGCATCGCCGCGTCCGCCAACTACATCCTCAACGAATTGATGGATGAAAAGTCCGATGCATTCCACCCGGTGAAGAGGTCGAGACCCCTTCCTTCCGGTCTGGTGTCTCGAAGGATGGTGGTGTTCGAGTGGGTTGCGTTCGCGGTCGTCGGATTGTGTCTCGCGTCCGTCCTCGGCCCGCGTTTTCTCGGGACAGTCTTTGCTCTGTTGGTGATGGGATGTGTCTACAATGTGCCGCCGGTCAGAAGCAAGGACAAGCCCTACCTGGATGTATTGAGCGAGTCGATCAATAATGCGATACGTTTTGTCCTCGGCTGGTATGCAACCGGCATCGTGAGCCTGCCCTCGGTATCTCTTCTGTTCGCCTACTGGATGGTCGGCGCATTCTTCATGGCCATAAAACGTCTCGCCGAATACCGAAGGATCGGCGATCCGGACGTCAGTGCGCGCTACAGAAAGTCATTTGGCCACTACAACGAGGAGAAGCTCCTCAAGAGCATCATCTACTACGCAACCGCTTTTGGACTGTTCTTCGGTATATTTCTGATCCGCTACCGCATGGAGCTGATTCTCTCAACGCCGCTGATAGCGGGCTTCATGACCTGGTACCTGCATCTCGGCCTTCTCGAAGACAGTCCGGCCCAGTACCCCGAGCGCCTGTTCAAGCAAGGCGCTTTCGTGGCGTACGTCTTCGTGTGCTGCGCCGTGGTTCTCACTTTGTTGTTCGTGCCAATACCCATCCTGCATCGGATTTTCCAGTCCTCATTCACACTGAGGTGAGTGGAGTACCCCCCGGCGGGAAGCGTGACGGCCGTGATAGTGGAATCCGGTGGCGGATGTTACACTCGGCCCAACAGTCGAATAGTCGCGGCCCGGTGTGGGCGAGCCTGTTGTGGCGACCGGCAACAGGCCGATCACGTGACCCTGGAGAGGATCGATGTCGACAGCGGGCGCACCGCTTCCCAATGGTGATCGCCAGGCTCCGTGAATTCAACGGCGTGCCGGCGGAGAACCTCACCGTAGCGGGACACACTTGACATCAATCCGGCAACTATCAGTGAAGAATCGACTCCCTCCCCCCACTGCAGATCGAACAACGGATACGGAAGAGTCCGTACCTCGCCTCGTTCTTGTCTATCTTCTGTTCGTGTTGCTCGTATCCCTGTACACGTTTCCGCTGATACTGGAGCCAGGCAGCTACTTCAGGGGGTACAACGATCCCTACTTTTTCGCATGGATTCTGGCATGGGTCAGCAAAACGATTTTCACCGATCCTGCCGGGCTGTTCAACGCGAACATCTTCTTTCCCTACATGCATACGCTCGCGTTCTCCGAGCCCCTGATCGTCCCTGCGGTGACAGTCGCGGCGCCGATTTATGCACTGAGTGGAAATCCGATTCTCGCTTACAGCATTACGCTGATTCTGTTCCAGGCACTCTGCGGCTGGGCGGCCTGGTATGCCGCCAGAAGATTCACCGGGAGCGGGGTGGGCGCTCTTCTGGCCGGGATAGTGTACTGCATATCACCGTTTCGGATCGGCTATTACGATTTCCTGAACATACAGCTCTCTTTCGCGGTGCCATTGACTTTCCTGTCCTTCGCACTGTTCCTGGAAAGACAGGAGCTTCGATACCTGGTCTGGACGCTCGTTCTCCTGTGGCTGCAGACGATAACGATCTTCTACGGCGGTATTCCCCTCGCTCTGCTGCTGTGCCTGCTGGCACTGGGATTCGGGCTGCTTCGTCCCCGGGGTTGGCGGCTCAGGAGTGTCATATCGGGCCTCGTCGGCGGCATTTGCTTCCTTCTTGCCGTGGCGCCGGTAGCCATGCCATACCTCCATGTGGCGAAGGACCTGGGGTTCGTACGAACTCTCGACGACGTCAACGCCTGCCGGGCGGACCTGCTGTCGTTCCTCGACGCCGGGAGGGACCACCTCTTTTATCGGCTTGCGGACTCCACCACCTATCCCGGACTGTTTCCCGGTTTCACCATCTACGCGCTCAGCGGCATAGCGATCCTTTGGGCATGCCGCGCGGGCACGGACCCGGACAGAACCATGATTGGAAGATCGTGGAAACTGCTCAGGTGGCTCGTTCCCGCGCTGCTGGCCGCCACCGTGGTGTTGATAGTCGGCAAGGTGTGGGAGCCGTCCCTGACGGCCTGGGTTCCATTATCGGCACTGCGGTACATGATCTTCCTGCTTCTGTTCGCAGGTCTCGCCGCAGTGATTCTCAGCGGGCTTCAATGGCTGAGAAGCCCTGATGCCGCGGACCGCACGCTGAGCAGCCGGGAGTGGTTGATTCTGCTCTCCCTTCTGGCGCTGTTCTGCATGCTGCTCACGCTCGGGCCGATAATGCATTTCCACGACGAGCCGTTCGGGAAAGGAATCTATGGCTATGTCTACACATTGTTTCCGGGATTCAAGGCGATACGAATCTCCCTGCGGCTCGCGTTTCTGGCACTCTTCCTGCTGGGACTTCTCGCCGCATTTGGAGTTTCAATAATCCAGTCACGACTCCACGGTCACAGACGCCTGCAGTATGCCCTCTATGCACTGCCCGTGTTGCTGTTGATCGAATACCTCCCCGCCCCACTGCCGCACCAGAACGTCGATTGGGAACACCCACCGGCTGTTTATCAGTGGCTCGCATCACGACGCGGAGATTTTGCGATACTGGAATTCCCGACTAAAGATGAGAAGATCGACTCCGCTTATGTCTTCTGGTCGCTGTACCATAAGAAACGCGTGGTAAGCGGTGTCAGTGGATTCTATCCGCCTCTCACGGCGAAGGTGGCCTACACGACGGCCGACCTGCCGGAAGACAGGAACACCGACATAATCAGGTCGATATACGGGCTGCGGTACGTGTTGATTCATCCCGAATTCATGCGTGACGAATCCGTGCGGCGGGCCTGGGTGAAGCTGGGGAACAACCCGCCGGCGGGTCTTCG
>JBAUWJ010000100.1:0-1996 GCA_049583715.1 Arenicellales bacterium
TGCCCAACTCCACCGGCAAGAACGTCGCCATGTACGCGACCTGGCTGGCCGATCTCGGCTGCGAATTGCTGCCGGACCCGGGCTCGCTTCGCTACGACACCGAGGCCGTGAAAGAAGCCTTGTGGACGCGCCTGGTGCCGGTGCCGGACAAAGTGCTTCCGTGGCACGCGGTCTGCGGCGAGGCGGACACCCTGGAGCCCGAAGTCGAGGGAGATCGAGTGGTGTTCCGGGACGAGGAAGGGCAGACCATCGCCCGGGTCGACGAGAACGCGTTCACAGTGTGGTCGTTCTGTGACGGAAACCGGGATATCGGGGAGGTCGCCGTTTGCGTGGGGGCGGCCTACGAGGAGCCCAGGTCCGCCGTTGCCGGAGACGTGGCCTCCACGGTTACCGAGCTGCACCGGGCCGGCGTACTGCTCAGGGAACGCAGGGAAATCCTGATCGACGTTCTGCCGGACGAAACCCGGGACGATTGGACCTACCGGCGGGCGGCGGTCGTGCACCCCGACCGGCAGCGCACCGACTTGTGGTTCGCCGTGCCGGTGGAGCACAGCGCCGCCTTGGCCAAGAACGCCGATTGCTTCCTGCTCGCCATGCTCCTGCCCGCCATGTCCCACAAGCTTTCGCTGCGCCTGTGCAACGGGACCGTGAGCGGCGGATTAGTCGAGAACCTGATGTGCTTCCAGGAGCGCTGGAATGAATGGCGTAGTGACTTCGCCGTGACGGACATCCAGACCGGTGTCGACAGCTCGGTCGAGCCTCGGCCGGCCTCTGGACGTATCGCGGCCTTCTCGGGCGGACTGGATTCCTGCTACACGCTGTTCAGGCACAACAAGGCACTCGAATCCAGCCTGCCGCGGATCGAAGTTGTCGCGATGGTCCACGGCTTCGACATCCCGCTGACGGATAGCCGGGGGTTCGCCGGCGCTGCGGCCAAGGCCGGATGTATTGCGGACGAAGCGGGGGCGGCGCTCTTACCGTTGCGTACGAATGTTCGCGGCGTGTACTTCGATGGAGAGTGGGACGACCGGCACGCCACGGCGCTCGCGGCCGCGCTGACCGTCTGCAGCGGGGGATATTACGCGGGCATCGTCTCGAGCACCATGAATGTCGGATTCCCCGCCATGCACGGCAGCAACCCGGCCACGGACCCGCTGCTTGGGAGCGAACGTTTCCAGATCTCCCACTTCGGCTTCGAAGCGAGCCGCTTCGAGAAATTTCGCGCTCTGTCGCGGTGGCCCTTGGCCATCGCCAACCTGCGCGTCTGCTGGCGGTACGAACACCGGGACCAGAACTGCGGGCGATGTCACAAGTGCGTGATCGCCCTGCTCAGTCTCCGCTGCCTGGGGCTGTCAACCGACTGCTTCGGGAACGCTCCGGACGACGCGGAACTAGCCAGCCTGATCCCTGACAAGTTTCCAGGCGGTCTGAACCGCTATGACTTGCTGGAGCTGGCCGATTATGTCCGCGACCAAGGCATCGACACACCCTGGTCGCGCAGGCTGGAAGAACTCTACGTTCGTTGAACGGGCGCCCTCGCAAGGCAGCCGGTCAGGTAGAGCAAACGTCTTTCTTCGAAACCGTCGTCGAGCAGTGGACAGCCGGGATCTCCGGGAAGTTCGTCAGTGATGCCGTGACCTGCACGAGAGAGCCGCCACTGCAAGGAAACGATCCGACCGTCGCCATGTAGTTACCGTTGCTATCGGTCAAGACGTTTTGCTGGTGGGTGGTTGCGCCTACCTGGACCTTGACGGTGACGGATATGTTGGCGTTGCCCGATCCTGTCACCGCACCCGTGACCTTCACGTTGAAGTTGTCCCCCGAAGTGGATAGTACTGTCAGTCCGGTGCACGGATCTCCAAGTGGATCGGATGTCAGCGCGTGGGCGGGCAGCACCACGCTGTCCACCACCGGCTTGGTCCACGTTCTGGCGGTGCCGATGACACCGCCGGTGACGGCCAGCTTGCGGAGCGCGTCACGGCGCTTGCTGGATGGT
>JBAUWJ010000101.1:0-1825 GCA_049583715.1 Arenicellales bacterium
GACGACGTACTGCGTACGTATATCAGGCCTGGTCGAGGGGGATCCGTCGGAGATTGACAATGTGCCGATCCATGTCGAAGTCGTCGCCGAAGGGGGATCCAGTTCTCCGAGGACGCTAACGGGAGACACTACCACAAACAGCAGTGGCCATTACACCGTAGAGGTCTGCACGTTCGCTGCCTGCGACGGTATCTACGGCACTGTCACGGTATCGTCGTCGGCGTTCCCGGGCAGCACCCAGTGCCCGTACAAGACCCAGAAGACGTGCGTCTGACCGATACCGCCGCGTGCGGACCCGGGGGTCAGCGGACGTACAGTTCTTTCAGCCTGCGTGACCACGGCGTGTCAACGCCGTGGTCACGGGCGTGTTCGGCCAACTCCCCGAGATCATAGAGGTTCAGGCCGCCCGGGTATTTGTCGGGAATCAGTGCCGCCAATTCCCGGCCATCGGGCGGGTTTGCAAAACAAGCGGTCGACAGCCCCAGGCAGCGCAGGGTGAGCAGGGTGATGACGCACTTGTGGCAGCGCCCGCAATTCTCGTCGCGGTGCTCATACATCCAGCATACGCGGAGGTTTTCGATGGCCGTGGGCCATCGAGAAAGGGCCCGGAATTTCTGAAGGCGGCTGGCTTCGAATCCAAAATGGCAGATGGCGAACCGGTCGCTGCCGAGCAGAGGATCCGTCAAGGGATTGCTCCCGTAGGTAGCCGGGAAGCCAACGTTCATGGTGCTGGATACGATGCCGGAAGAGGAACGCCGGCTGCACGCCGTGAGCGCCGACGACAGCGCGGTGGCGTGCCTGTCCTCCCAATGGCCGTCGAAGTGCACGTCTCGGAAGTTGGTGCGTACCGGCAGCACGACTACCCCGGCTTCATCCGTGATGGGCCTCGCCCTGGCCAGGGCCCCGGCAAATCCCCGCGTGTCCGTCACGGGGATGTCAAAGCCCTGGGCCATGACGACGGCGTCGATTTGCGGCAGGCCGCCCGCCCCGGCCTTGTTGTGGGCGAACAGCGTGTAGCAGGAGTCCAGGCCGCCGGAAAACGCCGCGATCACACCGTCCTCCACGGCAGCGTCCGAGCCGCCGACATCCGCCTCGATCTCCGCGAAGGCGTGAGTAACGCGCCATTCCCTCCAGTGCTCCTGGAATTGCGTCAGATTCTCTATCAGCCCGGGACTCACCGTACCGTTGCTCAGGCGCAGCGGCAGCTTTTGGAACATGGCCTGCATGATCATGGCGATCACGAAGCAGTCCGCATTGCCGCTCAGGCGCGAAGCGTGCTCGGCCGGCACCGCGAACCACAACTCGGTGCGCTGCCGGTCGGGATGCAACACGGCTGCGCGCCGGTAGATCCAATCGTCCCGGGCGCTGTCCGGCAGGACTTCGACGAGGACTTGCCGCCTTTCGCGCAAAAGGAGACCGGCCCGGTGCAGTGAGGTCACCGTGGACGCGACCTCTGCCGCGACGTCCGCTTTCGGCTTCTCGTAGATCTCCGCGACGGCTGTCGCGACGCCCTCGACCGGCCTCTGGCCGTCGCAGAGCGCCCACACGGTGAAGGCGTTCTCGTCCACCCGGGCGATGGTCTGCCCCTCCTCGTCCCGAAACACGGCCCGCTCTCCCTCGACCTCGGGCTCGAGGCTGCCCACCTCGCCGCAGACCGCGTGCCACGGAAGCACTTCTTCCGATACTGGGGCGAGGCGGGTCCACAAGGCTTCTTTCACGGCCTCGGTGTCGTAGCGAAGCGAGCCCGGGTCCGGCAGCAATTCGCAGCCGAGATCGGCCAGCCAGGTCGCGTACATGGCGACGTTCTTGCCGGTGGAGTTGGGCA
>JBAUWJ010000102.1:0-19908 GCA_049583715.1 Arenicellales bacterium
GCCCATCACCTTGCGGAGGAACACCAGGGTATTAAACCAGGCCCGCGCGCCCGCACAACACGCGCGTGGTACGACCGGCTAGGCCTTGAGCCTGCCCGCGATATCGCGCACCGCATGGATGCCCGAAAGGTAAGCCCCATGGCACGTGGAGAAGAACTCCCGTGAGGTCGCCTCGCCGGCGAACCAGAGCTGGTCGTCGATGGGAGCCGCCAACACCTCGCGCTGATGCGCGTGGCCCGGCAGACAGGCCGAGTAGGCGCCCAGGGTCCACGGATCGCCACCCCAGGCGGTGACGATGTGGCGGCCGACCGCTCTTTCAATCCGGCTGCCGAAGATTCGCTTCAACCTGCCCATCAAGTGGTCAACGGATGCCTTGATCCCGGCTCTCTCCAACCAGTCGGCAAAGCGTCCCCCGGTGCCACCGACGATGTACGGGTGCCCGAACGGTTTCACTCTCAGCAGCATCGGCACCTCGTCCTCCATGTCGATGATGCCGACCGGTGCCTCGTCACCCAGGGGATCGCCGTCGAGCGCGACAGCAATGCGGTTGTGGGTGCCAAGGCGCACGCCGGCGATGGCCTCGCGCTTCCAGTCGGGCAGGGGCGGGTCGAAACGGATATGCTCGCTCGCAAGAATCCCGTTCGAGACGGTCACCAGCACCTTCTTCGACTCCAGAGTGCCGCGCACGGTATGCACCCTCACCCTCCCTCGTGTTCTTTCGATTCTTCCGACTGCGCTGTTCAGGGAAACGGGAATATCGCCGCCGAACCGCGCCACCAGATTGCCGTATCCGTCGACAACGGGCCAGTCCTCGTGCGTATCCCTGTAAGCCGCCATGTCTGCGGCCGAAACGAGATCGCTGTCACTGGACGTCATCAACGAGGTCCAGTAGTCGTAGAACCCGACCCACGGATTGTCACGGTCTATAAGCTCCGCCACGGAGATGTCCTCGCCGCCGCCATCGAAGCGCTCGATTCTCCGATCCATCCGCCCCCAGTAGCGAAAGAGGTCCTCACGCTCCTGGTCGTTCGCCCAGCGACCTTCGACCCGCAGGCGGCCGTTCCAGCGCGAGCCGGATACGTAGCTCACGCCGAGACGGTCCGCGACCGCGGCAAACGGATTCAGGCTGCCTGAATGCAGCCAGTGGCAGCCGAGATCGAACGGCACCCCCGGCTTGATCTCCTCGCTGTAGGCGCGCCCACCGATACGGTGTGATGCTTCCACCAGCACCATGTCCAGGCCCAGGTCGATAGCCGTACGCGCCGCTCCGAGGCCCGCCGCACCCGCGCCGATAACAACAAGATCATGCATGCGGTCTGTTTCTCGAATGCGAATTCGGAGCGGGATTCTACACGCCCCCGCTCCAAGCCGGCCGGCAGGCCATTTCGGGAATGGGCCCTTCCAAAGATCTCCGTGTGGGTCGGCCCGGTCCCGCTCCCGGCGACCTCCGGCACTTCCCACGTCCGAAGTGGGTCGGCCGGGTCCCGCCCCCGGCGGCCTCCGGCACTTCCCACATCCGAAGTGGGTCGGCCGGATTCCCGCTCCCGGCGGCCTCCGGCACTTCCCACATCCCTGTGGGTCGGAATTCATTCCGACTGAAAAGCCGCGTTCTTCCGGGGCGACGGGGTCGCTGTTGAGTTCGCGACTTCGCGTCTCGAGAGCAAAGCCGACCTTATGCACCGCGTCAGCACAGACGCTAAGGTGAGGACAACCACGGCACCGCCTGCGAAGTTGCCGTTCCTCCGCAGATCAACATCACCGGCGTCCCGTTCAACGGTTTGCGTTCCCACCGATGGAAGGTCCCCATCCGGTTGTTGCAGGACACTGCCTCGAGGTATAAGACGGTCTACGACACAAGAACAGCGGGCCATTTTCGAGGAGACGGCATTGCATGCGATTCTTCAACAGAAGATCCAGAACAATTCCGATGTGTATCTTTTGCTACCACAAGGTAGGCACGATACTGTTTTCAAAGGTCTTTCGCCAGATTTGTGCCGCGAACAACTGGAAATATGAATCACTCCCGGGAAAACAAACGGCGGTACGGCTAAATGCCGACGTGACTCTGTTTCCCCATTCACTGGTCGATCCAGCTCATATCGCACAACCGTTTATCGGCATCCACATCGTCAGGGACCCCAGAGATATTGTTGTTTCGGGTTACCTCTATCACCGCCGTACAACCGAAAAGTGGTGCATCAACACGAACTTCAGCGTGACACCGCCGATTCGATACCCGAAGGTGCCACATTCGCAGGAACATCGGCCCCGGGACTGGAAAGTGAGATACCTGAGATCTCTGTCGGGCATGTCTTACCAGGATAATCTCTTAAACGTGTCTCAAGAACGCGGCTTGATATTCGAAATGAACAATTACGGGACCTGGACCATAGAAAGCATGAAGGAATGGGACTATCGTCGAGAAAACATTCTTGAAATTACGCTTGAGAGCCTGATGAACAATTACGATCAGACCTTTCGACTGATATTCGAACACATGCGGTTTTCCGAGTTGGAACGTGACGTCGGTCTGGAAATCGCTTCACAACATGATCTGGGAAGAATGTCATCGAAGACAATTGAGAAGATGTCCCACGTATCTTCTCCGCGCATTACCAAGTGGAAGAAGTATTTCGGGAGACGGCTCAAGGAAGTGTTCATCCACAAGTATGGGGATATCCTCGTCAATTTGGGATACGAGACGAGCAATGAATGGTAGCTCGAAAGTGTGAACGGCCTTGATGACACGAACAGTGGATGTCCGGCTGCGGCCAGCTCGAATGCGTTCGGGGAGCGCTTAAGGCCAGATGTCCGCAGGCATCAATACCCCCTCGAATGACGCTCGACTCAATACCCCTGATTTCCAGGAGGAAGGCTGCGGTGGCGCTCCGCTGGCCGGTATCGCAGAACACGATGTAGTGCCTGCTTCTATCCAGGCTATCGGCCTTCAGCCGGAACAGGTAGAGCGGAATATTGATCGCGCCGGCGAGCGTACCGTGATTGAACTCGTCCTCCAGGCGCACATCCATGGGCACGGCGCCCGCCTGCAGACGCGAAGCCGCCTCCTGCTCGCCCACCCAGTTCAACAAGGGCTCTTTCAGGAGGGGATCGAAGTCGTTCCTGCTCGACCTCATCACCGTTCCCTTTCACCCGCGAGACATTTCGGATAGCCTTACCATCGATGTGCGGGATCGGCAAAGCTGTACATGTCTCTGTAACGGCGACTTCGGTATTGGGGGGAGCCGCCTCAGAACGACCCGCTAAACCGGGTGAAGCATCTGCCGGCGCGACCGGCACGACCCGGTATCGGTTACTGCACAGATAACGTCACTTTCAAACCCGGCCCCTGGAGACTCCCATGCTGGTCCGCGCGTCCGTCGCCGCACTCGTCGCCTTGCTGAGCGCTCTGCCCGTCCTCGCCGACAAGGGGACAGGGGCGAGCCGCAGCCTCATTACGGCCGTGCAGCCACCGGCCTGGCTGGTGGAGAGCGCCGTCACCACGCCCATCAAGCCCGGTTTGCAGGTCCGCGACGGCGACACCCTGCGCACCGGCGCCGGGGGCCGCGTGTACATCGCCCTGCCCGATCACAGTACGGTGAAGCTCGGCGAGAACACGGAATTCGCCGCGCCGGCCATGGACATGATGCATGATGAGCAAGGCAGCATGTTCAGGGGCATCCTGCACATCCTGAAAGGCGTGTTCCGTTTCACCACCAGCGCTGTGGACAGGAACGAGCGCCGCCATGTAGACATCCGGGTGGGTGTCGCGACGATCGGTATCCGTGGCACCGACGTGTGGGGCCGCACGGGCTCCGGTGGCACGCTCGTAGCACTGCTGGAAGGCAAGGCCAAGATGAGCATGCCCGGCCACGCGAGCATGATGATGAACCAGCCGATGCACTACATGATGATGCCCTCCGGTGGCGGGATGAAGATGAACATGCCGGTGACGCGGGAGAACGTCGCCGACTGGGCGGCGCAGACCGACCTGAGGGAAGGCGCGGGCGTGCTCACCCGGGGCGGGCGCTGGACGGTGGTGCTGGCGTCGTCCACGAATCCACATGACGTCAATCGCCTGATGCGAAAGCTCGCCGGCGCCGGCTACCCCGTCGAGGGCGCTGCCGCCATGGTGGACGGTCGCGTATGGCATCGCCTGGTCATCCGCGAGGCGGCGACCTACCGCGATGCGCGCGCCCTCGCCGCGTCACTGGCTCGACAGTATCCGTCCGTGAGCCCGCGAGTGGTGCCGACCGGCCACTGACCGCGATGGTTCGGAACCGGTCAAGTCCGTCGCCGGAGCCGGGTCCAGTCACCTTGCGGGGTTGTAACGAAATACCGGGCCCCCTCCCCGTGGGTCGAAGCTCTTTCGAGCCAAGACACCGGGCTTGAGATTTTTTCGACCGGGCGCAAGAAACACTGGTAATATTGCAACCCCGTCCCAATCAATCGACCGACGCCGCGAACGCAGACCTGTTGACGACCAGCCTCTCTTGGCGGCGCTCGACGCTCCTGTACCTCTTCAGTCGATCTTAAAGTTGGGCTGGTAAGAATGCGGCCGGCACGCGTGTGTCTGTCTTAAGAATAGCCACGCGCGAGAGACGCGCGCTGCTTCCTCTTTCCGCGAGCAACGGGCCAATATAAACCCGTGTGGGGGGACTCTAATACTATGCAAATACATCGCAGCCCCGCGTCGAGCCCGACCCGGCAAGGATCGGCGTCACGTCGAACCCTCGACGGCAAGCGGTCGCCATGCAGGACGTCCGATGATTTCAGGCCTCGAACCCACCCGTTGTTCAGGAGACCAGCCTGGACCGCCCGGCAACCCATTCAGCCGGCTGGCCGTGACTGGCGGAGCGGGTCTTAGATGGCCGCCCGGAAAGAGGCATCGAGCGCCGGCGAATCCGAGCGTTTCGAAGTGGTCATGCTGGCGACGCCAGAAATTGACCACTACGCCGCAGCGACGCGACTATCCTGGGAGCGCTATTGTGCGCGCCATGGCTACGACTTCTTCCTGTACGACCGCAAAATTCTCGGCGACTTGCATATCAACTGGAGCCGGGTGGAGATGGTGCGTGAGCGGCAACGAGCAGCCGGTGCTCACTGGGTGGTCATGGTCGACGCGGATACCTTCGTCGTCGACGAAAGCTTCGACCTCGAGCGGCTGGTGGCACCGTACGCGGGCAAAGACATCCTCTTCGCTCCGGATGCGACGCGGCGCTTCGGGCTATGGCTGCCCCTGGACCTCGGCGGTTTCGTGACCTGTCGAACGTGGCGCCCGCCCAACGGTGGCTTCATCCTGGTCCGCAACAACGATTTCGGCCGGCAGTTCTTCGATGAGTGGCTCGCCTTGGCGAGAGGCCCGATGCGGCACCTGGCGAACCGTCACCCCCGCACGCAGGGAGTCCTGTGGCGCGGGTTGTACCGGCGCCATCGCGAGGGCATTGCGGTGATGCGCGGCGAGGTCGTGCGTGCCGGCACAAACCGCGTTCTGGACCGGCTCTCACTCGACACCAGCGAGGCTTTCGTCCTCCACGACAAGCGACTGACCTTGCGCGGGAACGTCGAGGGTGTGCCCACCCCGGCTCCGGCCGTGCTCCTGGAATCGGACGCCTCCCTGGGTGGATAGGACCCGCGCGCTTGACTGACATCGCACGGGCTGCGCGGCTCAGCAGGATTGACGGGCGCCCGGATGCAGGACCGGGGAGAGCCGATACCAGAGCAGACCCGCCACTACGAAGCTCACCAGCGAGGTCGAGAGCGCGATCCCGGGGATGCCGAGCCAGTGATACAGGACCAGGTTGAAGACCACGTTGAAACCCGCGCTCGCCGCTCCGATAGGCAACAGCAAAGGGGTGTTTCCGACCGCCACGTGTACCCGGGTCAGGGTCAGCGCGGCGGCGTAAGCCGGAAGTCCGAGAGCCAGCATCGTGATGATCTTCACCATCTCGTGAATGTCAGGGACGGTCATCTCGCCCCTTAGATAGAGCAGGCGCAGCAATGGATCGGCGGCAAGCACCATCAGACCGGCAATCACGCCGAAGACCAGCACCACCGACAACAAGGTCTGGCGGACCGTGGCGCCGAGCCGCACCCGATCCTGGTCCAGGAAGTCTTCGGACAGATGCGATAGCAGGACGGGCAGCACGGTTCCGGCGAGAAGAAAGACCGGCGCCAGGGCGACGTCCGAGGTCAGCTTGAGCAGCGTGCCGCCGCCGGCGAGAGCGACCAGGCCGGCAAACAACTGATCCACGAGTGGATTGACTCGGTTGATGGCCTGGGCCCCGACCTGACTCACCGCCAGGCGGCCAAACCGCCGCAGCGGCTCCAGACGCTCGAAAGTGAGCCGGACAGGCAATCCCACGGGACCGAAAGCCCAGATCGCCAGTATCCCCAAGGCGACGGCCTCGCCGAGAAGATGGGCCCACGCGATCGCTTGCACACCAAGAGTGTGGCGAAGGAGCCCCATCGCAAGCAGGGCGACCAGCATGCCCAGGCCCGAGGCCAGGGGGGCCGCCGCGAAGCGATGCATCGCCTGCAGCACCGAGCTCAGCAGAAACTCCAGCACCACGATGATGAGGTGGCCGCAGAAGATCGGCAGCATGGCGAGGGCCAGGTCCCGCTCCGGGCCGCCATAGCGCAAGGGAAACCAGGCCGCCGCGATACTGCCGGTCAGAGCAGCGCCAGCCAGTCCCAGGACCGTCGCATAACAGATCAGCGAACCGAGAAATCGACCCAGGTCCTCCGGCTGAGACCTCCGGACCTCCATGATGAGCGGCACGACCGCCGAGTCGCGGAAAGCTGAAAAGACGAGTGCCCCACAAAACGTGAAGTACGCGTAAGAGAAGACATAGACGTCCGTGAACCGGTTGCTGCCGAACCAGGCGGCCAGAAACAGGGGAAACAAGGCCTCGCCGATCCTCAGGATCGCCTGCAAAGGCAGGAGCCACGCGGTGGTGCGCCCGATCGTGGTTCGGGTGGCGACGGCTCCTGCCTTCACGGCCGTCCCCGTGCGCTCATACCGGCCACCGCATCCAACACTGACCGGTAACGCGGCAGCAGCGCCGCCAGCGAGTAATCGGAGACGATCCGCCGGCGCGCCGCCGCGCCTACGCGGGCGCGCAGGCCGGGATCATCGATCAACGAGGAAAGGGCCGCCTTCCAGTCGCCGGGTGAAGCAGCGAGGAACCCGTCGTGCCCGTGGTGCACGACCTCGCGATTCACGCCTACCGGGGAAGCTACGGCGGGACGCTCGAGGGCCATGTATTGCAGGAGCTTGAAGGCGCACTTGCCCCGGGCAGGGGGGCTGTCCGGAAGGGGCATGAGGCCGACATCGATGTCGGCCAGATCTTCGATCTCCGTGGCCGGCGCCCATCGCCGGTATTCGACCCGGGCACCGCCGAACGCCTTGGGCGGCGGCGCATCGGAGATGATGCGCAGCGTAGCGCCCGAGGCCATGAGAGCATCGCGAATCGGAGCGGCCGCGGTCAATAGCTGTGGGTAGTTGTGGGACAGTCCCGTCCAGCCCACGATCACCTCCGAGCCCCGCCGCTGGCTCGCCGGGAACGGGACGAATCGCTCCGTGTCGATCCCGGTAGGTATGACGGTGGTCTTGTCCGGCACCCCGGCGGCTTCCGCGAGGCCTCGGTTGCCCGCTATGACGTGATCGACCATTTGCACCAGGGTGCGGAACTTCCTGCGGTTCTGCCAGGTGAGGAAAATAGCGTCGTCGAAATCGAAGATGGTCGGGTGGCGGGCCGACACCAGGCGCTCGAGGGTCGCAAAAGGCAGCTCGGTCAGCGGGCGTTGGAAGAAGACCACGTCGCCGGGTCGCAGGACCCGCAGGTCGATGGCGCGCGCCGCCGCCGCGACCGGAATGAACAGAGGTCCGATGGGCTTGCACCACCAGGGAAGCCAGCTATCCCCGTCCACACTGGGCACCGCCGCCCGCACCAGGCAATCGAATCCCGCATCGCCCAGGAGCCGGGCGATCGTCAGCCCGCGCGCACGTGCTGAAGGCACGGTGCGCCCGCGCAGAAAGAAGACCACCCGCGGTTGCGTGCCGTCGAGGCTCGGAGTCGAGGCACTCACGGATGGCGCGGCAGTACGCAAGGGGCGGCGTCCCAATGTCCTGCAGGGACGACCTGTGCGGGGCGACGACGGATCACAAACTCACCCTTTGGGAAGGTCTTCGACCCCTTCCCACTGTTCGTCGTTCAAGCCTGGCATGAAACCCATTATACCGAATCGGCGGAATTCGCCGGGGCTGCACCGATGCACCAGCGGCAAAGCAGGAGGCCTGGATGCCGTACCTGTGGGTCGGAGTTCATACCGGCATCACGAATCGTCGGAATGAATTCCGACCCACAGGAATGTGGGGGGTGCTGGAGACAGCCGCGAGCGGGATCCGACCGACCGGTGCCGGATGCTTCTGTATGATAATCTATTGCGGGTTGTCTGCCGATTGCAGGCTCTGGTCTCCTCTTGCTGCGGAGGGGTTGTCCGATTCTTCCCGGGACCCGGCCGCGCGGCGCCGGCGCGGCGCTCCCGGCATGCCGTTCCCGACAAGGTTCAAGTCACACGAATGAATGACTTACCGCGAACCGTGACAGTCACTGATCCCCTGTCCTCGTGGCTGCTGACCACCGGATGGGAATTCAGGATCCTGCCCGGATTCGTGGCGGCGTTCTCGCAGCGGCTGGTGGAGGCCGGCATACCGGTGACCCGGCTCAGGCTGACCCTCCGAACACTGCATCCGCAGCTCGTGGGCGTCACGTACACGTGGGAACAGGGCAAGGAAGGTATCGAGGAGTTCGAAGCGCCTCACAGCATATTGTCCTCGGAGCAGTACCTCAAGAGCCCATACGCGGCCATCTTTGACGGTGCCGGGGGCATGCGTCAGAGGCTGGATGTTCCGGAGGTCCCGCTCGAGTTTCCGATACTCGAGGAGCTTCGGGCGAAGGGCGCCACCGACTACGTGGCCATGCCGTTCCTGTTTCGCGACGGTCAGATCAATGCCCTGACCATGACCACCGACAGAGCCGGGGGATTTCAGGCGGACGAGCTCGAACGAGTCTACGGCGCCCTGCCCGCGCTGGGAAGGGTCGTCGAACTGCATGCCATTCAGCGCACGGCGAAGACCCTGCTGGAGACCTATATCGGTCGACACACCGGAGACCGCGTGCTCCGAGGGCTGATCAAGCGGGGCGACGGCGAGGAGATCTACGCGGTCATCTGGTTCTGCGATCTGCGTGATTCCACCGCGCTGGCGGACTCCATGCAGCGGCCGGACTTCGTCGATCTCCTGAATGATTTCTTCGACTGCACGGCGGGCTCTGTCCTCGCCCACGGCGGGGAGGTGCTGCGATTCATCGGAGACGCGGTCCTCGCGATCTTCCCCATGGACGCGAGCACCGCCGGGGCCGACGGCCCCGGCCAGTGTCTCGCCCACCGGCAGGCCTGCCGCGCTGCCGTGTCCGCGGCAAGGGAAGCCATGGAGCGCCTCGGCGCGATGAACGCCGAGCGCGCCCGGCACAGGCAACCGGTGCTGCGGGCCGGCATCGCGATGCATGTCGGCGAGGTGATGTACGGCAATATCGGTGTTCCGGAGAGGCTGGAGTTCTCGGTGATCGGCGCCGCCGCCAATGAGGCCGCGAGGCTTCAAACCCTGTGCAAGGAGCTCGACCAACCCGTTCTCGCATCGGAGGAGCTCGCCCGGATGCTCCCCGGCATCTGGGCCTCCGTCGGCCGACACACGCTGCGGGGGATCGCCGGGCGGCGAGAAATCTTCGCCTTAGTCGAGCAAGCCGTCAACGGCGCCGCGAGTGGGGTTCAGGGTCACCTCATGCAGTAGCCGGGTCTGGATTTACGTTGAAGCTTCCGACCCGACCCCCGGAACTGCAGGAAGCACCGGAGTTCTCCGTGAGTCCGCCGAATTCCCCGCCGGCGGTGCTCGCGACACCACCACAAAGCACCCGGGCGAGTATCTCCAATGCGTGTAACCGGCCTTGATCATCCGTGCTGCCCTACCTGCCGACAAGAAGAGTCACGAGACGGGAATCTCCTTCTTCGGGTCGAAGAACGGCACGGAATGTATCTCGGCGGGCACCGGCCTGGACTGCTCCGGCAGGCGCACCGACAGCCGGGTGCCCGTTTCCGTCTTATCGATCGGCATCATGGCCAGGGCTATGTTGGTCTGCAGCTTGGGGGAGTAGAAGGCGCTGGTGATGTATCCGAGCTTGGCCTCGCCATGTTCGTCCAGGACAAGCCAGAAATCCGGGTTGTACCAGGAAACACGCGGCCCGCCGAAGGTCAAACCGACGAGCTTCTGCTTCACGCCTTCCTGCTTGATTCTCCACAGCGCCTCCTTCCCGATGAAGGCGTCTTTCCTGAAGTCCACCTGCCAGTCCAGGCCCACCTCGAACGGGTTGTTCTCGATATCCATATCCTGGCCATAGGACAGAATGCCTCCTTCGATGCGGCGTATGTGGCCGGGCGCAATGACTCGTATGTCGAATTCCTCGCCTGCTTCCAGGATTCTGTCCCACAGCCTGTCTCCGTAGACAGTGGCATCATGGAGATAGATCTCGTAACCGACCTCGGCGGAGAAACCCGTGCGAGAGACCACCACCTTCATGTCGTCCAGCGTCGTATGCCAGAGCTTGTAGTACCTGAGAGCGTCAATCTCGGCGCCGAACAGTTTCTTCATCACCTGGCGGGAGTAGGGTCCCTGAACCTGCACCGATGCCGCGTCGATCTGATTGATCTTCAGTCCCTACGGGGTTTGACAACTCACGTTCCGTCAAGCTCCGATGGAGGGGTGGAGCAACAGGAGGGCCGCCACTGTGCCCGGGAGAGGTCAACCCGGAACGGCGCTCCGGCGAGCCCATGCGGCGGGCGGCGAGTGGAGAACCGGCTTCGGCGTCACCCCGTACGATGCGGACCGCGCCCCGTCCCGGGGCCGCTTACGACCACTGCGTGACCGGTCTTTCCTGCAGCTCTCCGTCGAGATAGAGGTCGACTCTCTCGTCGTAGAAGCACACGCGGCCCGCGATCCTGCTCGCCTCGGGTGTCGTGTACTCATAGCACCAGGCGAGATCGGTGTGGCGTTGCCCGTTTGCCGTGGCCGTCCAGTACTGCGCGGTCTCGCCCTTGTAGGGACAGGCCGTTCGCGTGGCGGTAGGCTCGAGCAGATCCATTCGAACATCGAGCTTCGGCAGATAGAATCGCGGGGGTAATCCGGTCTCGAAGAGAATGTACGGGCGGTGCGAGTCCGCGATCTTGGCCCCGTCCACCACCACTTCCACGTGGCGGGCACTGTCGAGCACGTCGATGCGTTTGTACGGATCCCGGGCGTGCACGAAGACCTGTTCCTCCTCTTCGTACCAGGCGTCCATCGAGTTCCAGTAGAAGGCAACGAGCCCGGAGATATCCGGGCAGCCGGCTACCGGCCGCGGGTAGTTCCAGGCTGCGTTCTGCGCTGTTCGACCTCCCGCCCGCACGGACCAGTAGCGCGCGTCCCCCTTCACCGGGCAGAAGCTGGTGTGGCCGGAGGCGACGAGACAGTCCTCTTCCACGTCCTGGCGGGGGAAATAGTAAATGGGCAAATGGCCGGTCTCGTGCATCAGCTTCACCCTGCAGGTATCAGCGATGGCACGGCTGCCGAAGAAGACCCGCACGCGTTTCGGCGAATCCTCGATCACGACGCGGTGCTCGGGTTTCTCCCCCGGCTCGCTTTCCGCGACACCGGCCGCTGTACGAATGGAAGAACGGTAATCTCTCGACACAACTGCCTCCGATCAGTGCTGTACGGCCCGCACATCGCCAATGCGCTTACGCGCCCCGCATTACCACTGCCGTTTGGATGTGAATTGGCCGATCAGCTCGCGCAGCCCGGTGAGAGTCACCGGCTTCTCCAGGCACGGACAGTCGGTGGAATCCAGGAACTGCCTGGCCTTGAGGCTCAGTGCGTCACCGGTGATGAAACCAATGCGGCCGGCGAATCCAGGGTACGCCTCGATCAGTCTGCCGTGCAATGCCGGCCCGTCCAGCCCGGGCATGCGGATATCGCTCAGAACGAGATCGAATCGGCTCTGCGAGACACGCGCCAGCGCGGCCTCGCCCGAGTTCACCACTTCGGTCCGATGGCCGTCGGCATGCAGCATCTCGGCCATGACATCCGCAACATCCGGTTCATCATCGACGATCAGGATATGCAGGCACTGTTGCGCACCGCGGGCGGCGCCGGGGCTCGTCGCACCGGCGCTGTCGAGCCGCGCAGCCGGCAGCCGGATCGTAAACAGGGCACCCTGACCGGGGCTGGTTTCGCAGGAGATCGTGCCGCCGTGGGCGGCGATGATCCCGTGCGACATGGCAAGGCCTATGCCGGTGCCGCTTCCTTTGTCCTTGGTCGTGAAGAACGGCTCGAATATCCGGGAGTGAATTTCCGGGGGCATGCCGGGGCCGGTGTCCGCCACTCGCAGCAGCACCTGTCCGGATCCGGCGTCGTAAGCGGTCTCGACGGATATCCGCCTGTCTCCGGGGTGCTCCTCGAGCGCCTGCTGCGCGTTGACAACGAGGTTGGTCAGCACCTGGTTGAGCTGGTCGGCGTCAGCCCATACGAGCGGCAGGTCGCCCGCCAGGTCGAGCACGACGTCTATCTCGTGAGAACGCAGCACATACCCGGTAACCTCGAGCGCCGTTTCGACCACCGCGTTCAGGTTCACGGACGTCATCTCCGCAGGCTGTCGCCGCGCCATGGCAAGAAACGTCTTCACGATGCGGGCGCAGCGGTCGGCGGCGCTGCCGATCTTGGCGGCCCGCTCGACGACGCCCGGCACCTCGGCCGTCTCCTGCAGCAGCAGCGCCTGACCGACCACCACCGACAAGGGGTTGTTGAGTTCGTGCGCCACGCTCGCCAGGAGTTGTCCCATGGCACTCAGCTTCTCGGTCTGGTAGAGCGCTTCCCGCTGCCGCTGCATTTCGGCCTGCACGGCGCGGCTCTCCGTCAAGTCGCGAGTGCTCGACACCATGACTTCCTCACCCCTGAAACGGATGAGGCGCGAAGAGATGGCGCCCGGAAAGACGGTGCCATCGGAGCGTCGCAGAACGGCCTGGTACTCTTCCACCGTGCCGTTTCGACGAAGCTCGGCCAGATAGGCCTCCCTGTCCGCGGGGTCGGCCCACGCCGGCAGGCTCAGCTCGACCTTCCCGGTGTCGCGCCTTCCGAACAGCTTGCGGCCGGCGGGGCTCTCGTAAAGGATTTCGCTGTTCATCCGGGTCATCAGCACCGGCACGGGACACGCCTCGAGCACCTGCCGCACCAGTGCCTCGCTGTCGCGCAGCACGTCCTCCAACTGCTTGTACCGGGTGATGTCCACCCGGGCTCCTACCAGTCCGCCCTGGCGCGTGCGGCGTGCGGTGGCGCGGAACCAGCGACCGTCGAGGTCGCGGAACTCCCGGGTACGGCCCTCCTCGTTCAGCTCGCGCCAGAGCTGTTCGATCCAGCCGTCGATATCCTCCGGCACCCCCGGATGCTGGCCGCGCAGGGCGGCGGTGCGCATGAAGTCCCGCCACCGGATCCCGGGCTCGAGAATGTCGGCGGTCAAGCGGTTGTACTCTCGAAAGCGCGTGTTGCACATGACGAGCCGGACTTCCGAGTCCCACAGCGCGAAGCCGTCGGGCAGGGACTCGATGGCGTCCTCGAGCGTTTCACGAGCCTGCTTGAGCTCGAGCTCCTGCCGCTTGCGCTCGGTGATATCGATGACCACGCCGATCAGCTTCACGACCTCGCCGTTCTCGTCGCGCAGCGGGATCTCGGTGGAGAAGTAATGACCTTGCCCGAAGGCACCGCGAAACTCCTGCTCCACGCGCTCACCCGACATCGCCGTCGCCAGGTGCTCGATGGCGCGGACCCGGTCATCCGGGTGCATCAAGTCGATATAGCGTTTGCCGACAACCGCGCCCGCTTCCCGTACCCCTGCAAGCTGCACGCCTCGCGGGTTCAAGGATACGAGCCTGCCCTCGAGATCGATCTCGTGGATACATACCGGTGCGTTCTCCACCAGGGTTCGATATCGCGCCTCGCTGGCGGCAAGCGCCTCCTCCGCGGCCTTGCGCTCCGTCAGGTCGACGAGACTGGCGATAACGGTATCGCGCCCCTTGTAGCTGATGAGGCGGGCGGTGACCGAAACCCACCCCGGCGTCCCGTCGTGCAGTCTCACGCGGGCGTCGAAGCCGTGAACCTCGCCATCCCGGCGGAGTACGCGCACGAAGCGCTTGCGCTGCTCCACCTCCGGGAAATACTCCAGCGCCGAGTAAGACGCCCGGGTGGATGATCGTCGACGAAGCAGGGCCGCGACCGCCGGGCTCTCGTAGAGCACGCGGCCGTCTTCGATATCAAACAGGAACACGGGGAGAGGATGATTCTCGAGGATGTGGCGGAAGTGCTCCTCGCTGTCCCGCAGGGCCTGCTCGGCCTGTTTCTGGCGCGTGATATCCGTGCGCACCGCCACCAGTCCACCGTCGGTCGTGGAGGCGTGGCTGACCAGCATCCACCGACCGTCCTTCAATTCCATCTCGACCGGGCCCTTGCCGAGGTCGTTCAGGCGGGCCAGAATTCGCTCGATATCCAGCTCCGTGCCGGTAACGGGCTCATCGTCGAACCGACGCAGCTCGCGGCTTATGGCCCGCACGTGGTCCCGCCGGGAGACGTTGAGCATCGAATCGCGTGGTTTCCGGTACAGCTCGGCGAACGCACTGTTGCACAGGATCATCCTGCCGTCGGGATCCGTTACCGCAAAGCCGTTGGGCAGACTTTCTATGGCGTCCTGCATGAGCCGGGTGACCCGCGTGCTCTCCGCTTCGGCGGCGACGCGCTCACTGATGTCGCAGATCTCTCCGACGAACACGGCTTCGCCGTTGAGCTGGGTGCTGGTGATATTCAGCTCCACCGGAAAAACACTGCCGTCGGCCCGCATGGCCTCGGTCTCCATTTTGCGGCCGGCCATGTGCGTTCGCCCGCTTTCAGTGAAACGCCGAACCCCCGCGAGGTGTGCCTCGCGGTGGGCTTCCGGCACGATCAGCTCCGCCAGCGGCCGGCCCAGGGCCTGTTGCCGCGTGTAGCCGAAGACCCGCTCCGCCGCCGGGTTGAAATCCATGATGCGGCCTTCACTGTCCGCCGCGATGATGGCGTTCTGTACCGTCCCGATGATTGCGGCGTTCAGGGCTTCCGCCTCCTTGAGCTGGTCCCGTGCCTGCTTCTCGGGGGTGACATCGATCATACTGCCGACGAAGTGACGTCGGTCTTTCGCGAGCCGCAGCTCGTCGCGGTACCAGAGGTAGCCGCCGTCAGCCGAGCGCATCCGGTACTCGCGGCTGGACTGGCCCGCTTCGGTGAGCTCCTCGAGCGCGCGGTCGAAGGATTCAATGTCCTCCGGGTGCAGGAGGCTCCGGCCGAACGAGGGATTGTTGACGAAGGAGTCCGGCGCGTGTCCGCTGATGGACATGACGTTGGAGCTGATGAAACGGACCTTGTGTTCGGCGTACGCCTCCGCCACGTAGAAGATGACCGGCGAGTGGGACACTGCGAAGCTCAACAATTCCTGCGTCGCGCCCGCCTGGTCCAGGCCGGCACCGTGGGCGTCGGAAGTGATCGTGCTCATGGGATCAGGGTCCGCCGGAGGGCGTAGTGAAGGTGGGTCCGCAGGTGTGCGACCCGGCGGACAAGGCACATTATGCCGCAAGAGAGCCCCGGAAAGCGCCGCCTTCGATGTGCTCCCGGACCGCGGCGTTGACCCGGTCCGGGTGGGTCAGGGGCAGCATGTGGCCGGCACCGGGCACCGTGACCAGGCCGGCGCCGGGGATACTCTCGCTGAGCAGTTCGGCAATCCGGCGTGCCGGCTCCGGGGAGCTTTCGCCCCGAATGACACACACCGGAAAAGTGAAGCGTTGCCGGCAGGCATCCAGAGACAGGTCCTCGTTCATGGCGGCGTGAAAGTCCAGCACCACTTTTGGTGCGTGGCGGGCGAAGCGCCGGCGAGCCTGCGCCTCCATACCATCCCAGGCGCCCGCACCGTTCCAGTAATCGACAAAGTGGCCCATCGCGCCCTGGTAGTCCCCGTTCAGCACGCCGCCGATGACCGCCCAGGAGACCTTGTATATGGAGCTCAGCAGGCGCCGGTCGCCGTCGTTTCCCTGCCGCAGCAGGTGGAAGGCTACGGGCTCGATGAGGGTCAGGCTGCGCACCCGCGACGCGTGCTCGGCGGCGAATCTGAGGGCAACCGCCCCGCCGTAGGAGTGCCCGACCACATGCACCGCGCCGGCATCCGCGGGCAGTGCGGAGGCCGCATGCGCCGCCTCCGCCGCCAGGGACAGCGGGCCGGGGCCCGACCAGGAAGCCGATTCGCCGTAACCGTAAAGATCGGCGGCGTACGCCCTGCGGCGACCGGCCAGTACCTGGCGCAGGCCCTCCCACTGCTTGCTCGAGCTTGCCGAGCAGTGCAGCAGCAGCACCGACTCGCTGGCGGAGTGCTGGATGGATGTGACGGTGTTCACGGTGGTGCGACCCTCGTCAATGACGGCGCTAGCCACCGAAACCGTTGGACGACTCGGCGCGCCGCGCCCAGGCGTCGGCCTTGTCCTTGGCGTAGGCAGCAGCCACGCCGCGGATGCTGCCGCGCGTCACGCCGATGTCGTTGAGCACGTAGTCCGGCAGGGAGTCGAGCTCGCGAACGGCGTGCCGCTCCCAGTAGGAAGTGAGCATGGACTTGAGAGCACTGCGAACAGCGCGCCTGGTGGCCGTGACGACGCCCCGGCCGATCGTGCTCGTTCCGGTGTAGTCACTGTAAGTAGTCTGCGTATTCATGATGTATGGCTCCAGTTGGAAGTGAATTCGTTGAGTGAGCTGGTATCTACGACGGGGCACACGATAGACGGAAGACGTATCCGGCTGATTTCAAGGGGCGTCGGCAGTGTTGCCGGATCGTTTACGAGCGCGGCGGGGCCGGGCCCGATTGTTTCTGTTCTGTATCCAAGGGCGGCACTCGGCGTCCTCGCCGGGGCCGGATGACTATCGCGTCAACTCAGGGAGCCGGCTGCCGCCGGGGTCGGTGGGGAAGACGGACCGCGCTCAGTCGCGGGTGGGCACGAATACGTAGCCGTGTCCGCGTATGGTCTTGATGATGCGGGGGTTGTCGGGATCGGGCTCGATCTTGCGCCGCAGGCGGGCCACGCGGATATCGATACTGCGGTCGAACGGGTCCCAATCCCGGTTGCAGGTGAGATTGAGGAGCTGATCGCGGCTGAGCACCCGGTTGGGTCGTTCAGCCAGCACCTGCAACAGATCGAACTCCATGGCCGTGAGAGGGACTTCTTCGCCCTCACCGTTCACGAGCTGCCGGGCGTCGATATCCAGCACGCATTCCCCGATGCTGATCCGGCGGGCCGGGGTGCCCTCGTCCTGGTCGCCGGGCTTTACGGCGCCCGCACGATAGCGGCGCAGCACACTCTTCACACGCGCCAGCAGCTCCCGCAGGTCGAACGGCTTGGCGATATAGTCGTCGGCGCCGACTTCCAGGCCGACGATACGGTCTACCACTTCGCCCGCCCCGGTGACCATGATGATGGCCACGTCGTAGCGCTCGCGCAGATGCCGCGCCAGCGTGAGCCCGTCCTCGCCGGGCAGGCCCACGTCGAGCAGGACCACGTCCGGTACGACGGCCTCGAGCACGGCTCTCATGGCGACGCCGCCGTCCGCCTCGGCCACCTCATAGCCGTGCACGCCCAGGTAATCCTTGAGCATATCCCGGACCTCCGGCTCGTCATCGACGATGAGGATACGGGCGACTTGGGTTGTGACCTGCTGCGCTCTACCCACGGTGACGGTTTCCAGGGCGACCCTTCGTGTCTTCGCGGAAGGAGTATCCATGGTGGTCGATGCCTTGGCAAGCACCGGTGGAACGACCGGTGCCTGGCCCCCTGCCTACCGGTCGGCGGCTTCAGCGGTTTCGCGCCGTGCCGTGGCAAGTCCGTCCAGCCAGGCCGCCATCAGGTCGGCGATGCCCTCGTCGCCGAGCCCCTCGTCCGCCAGCGAGCGCCACGTCGAGTAGCGAAGGCAGTGACCCAGCACGGCGCGCACGGCCGCCGCCCGCCCACGGGAAGGCGCCCATGCATCGAACAGGCGGTCCCGAATCCGGTCCAGATACTGCTCGAATTCACGCATCGGCCCCTGCAATGCCGGGACCTCGTCGTAGTCGCGATAAGACAAGCGCCACATGTAGCTGGTCTGCCGGTAGTAGGCATACAGGCTCGCCAGCCCGTCATGAGTGAGCTTTCGGGGATCGCCGCCCTGCGCCCACAGATCCGGATCCGGGGGTGGATTGGAAGCCAGCCAGTGGGAGGTGCATGCCCGGAACAGGGCGTAATCGTCGGGAAAATGCCGGTAGACCGTCAGTCTCTGGACGCCCGCGCGCTCCGCGATGGCACTGATCGTGGTGTCCCGCGGCCCCAGCTCCCCGTGCAAGGCGACCGCGGCCTCGAGGATGCGTTTCCGGGTGTCCTCCTCCTGCTCCGCCCGGCGCCGCTTGGTGTACCTGCGTTTGGCCATTCACTAAACATAGCTGTTTACTTAAATATTGACAAGCCCCCCGGTGCAGGCTATAAAGTCATTTCCATTAAACACTATTGTTTATTCAAATATTCAGAGGAGCGCAGACCATGAATACCGCGACCCTGTTCGAAACCCGCCGGGTGGCACCGGACACCGACGCCCTCGCCGCCTACCTGCCGCTGCCCGGCTACGGCGTGCTGCCGGTCAACGCCTATGTCCTCCACGCCAGGGAGCCGATGTTGATCGACACCGGCCTGGCCGCGCTCGGGGACGACTTCATCGATGCCCTGTCGAACGTCGTCGACCCCGCTGCCCTCACCCGTATCTGGATCACGCACATGGATCCGGACCACATCGGCAACCTGCGGGCGGTACTCGCAAGGGCGCCGGACGCCCGGATCATCACGACCTACCTCGGCATGGGCAAGATGGGCCTGCTCGGCCTGCCACAGGAGCGCGCCTTCCTGCTGAACCCGGGCCAGGAGCTCGATCTGGGGGATCGGGTGGTCAAGGCGGTCGCCCCGCCGACGTTCGACGCGCCGGAAACCACCGGCTTGTACGACACGAGATCGGGAACGCTGTTCAGCGCCGACTGCTTCGGCGCCATGATGAACGAGCCCGCCGAGTCCGCGTCCCAAATCTCTGCCGGAGCCTTGCGGGACGGCATGGTCACCTGGGCTACCGTCGATGCGCCCTGGCTGGCCTGGGTGGACGAACCTCGCTTCCGCGCCGCCTGCCGGGAGGTTCGCGAGCTGGACCCAGCGGTCATTCTCAGCAGCCACCTGCCCCCGGCGACCGGTATGACGGCCACCCTGCTCGGGCATCTGAACACCGCCAGATCCGCGCCCCGGTTCGAAGGCCCCGACCAGGCAGCCCTGGAAGCCATGATGGCGAGTCAGGCGGCCTGAGGCTCGCCCAACTTACCCTACTCATGGCGGGGGAACCCGACTGCTGCAGGTCGGGCTGCGGCCCGACAACTCGTCTGATGTCGGGCTCGAGCCCGACCCGCAGGAGGCATTCGAACAGAGGGTTCCCTCTTTCCCGCACGTTGGGAGAACCTCCCTCTCCCCCGCCTTCGGGGGAGAGGGCTGGGGTGAGGGGGCGCTTGGCGAGCACCACCCTCACCCTGTCCCTCTCGACTCGAGTTCCCAACTTCGTTCTACCTCCTCCATCCCTGGAGTCGTCCCGCCAGCGGGAGAGGAGACCCGTCGCTCAAGGAAAGCGTCAGGTCTGAAGCTCTGATTAATCGTTTACGTTGTCATTGCGAGCGCAGCGAAGCAATCCAGGATGCCTGCCATTGCACG
>JBAUWJ010000103.1:0-21682 GCA_049583715.1 Arenicellales bacterium
AAACAGGATGTTTTCTCCAGAGCCTACAGGGACGTATTCACGGCGGCCCTGAAAGACCCTCCCTTCACCCGCACGGCCTTGAAACATGGCCACGCTTCGTTGGTCACGGGCATTCGCGAATGAATTCGCTCCCACAGTGCCGTGGAGACTCAGTGCTATGCCCTTAGGTAAACCAGAAGAAACCCCCGAGCGCGAAGCCTTCTACAAAGCCATCGCCCCGGAAAACCTGCGCGCGTTGTGGCCGGTGCTCGGCGAGCTCGTGACGCGGCGGCCGGTCAGCGGCTGCAAGCCCCACCTGTGGCACTATGACAAAGTTCGCGCGCGCCTGATGGAGGCATCGGACCTCATCACCGCCGATGAGGCGGAGCGGCGCGTGCTGATCCTCGAGAACCCGGGGCTCGCCGGCAGCTCGTGCGTGACCACCTCCTTGTACGCCGGTGTGCAGCTCGTCATGCCCGGCGAGGTGGCGCCGGCGCATCGTCACAGCCAGTCCGCCCTGCGCTTCGTGCTCGAGGCCGAGGCCGGCAGCTACACCTCGGTCGGCGGCGAGAGGACGGACATGCGTTACGGCGATTTCGTGATCACGCCCAACTGGGCCTGGCACGACCACGGGAACGACAGCGATGAGCCCGTGCTGTGGCTGGACGGCCTCGACATCCCCCTGGTGCAGTTTCTGGATGCGTCCTTCGCGGAGCGGGCGAGCGAGGCGCGCCAGAGCGTCGACAAGCCCGTCGGCGACAGCCTTGCGCGCTTTGGTGCCAACATGCTGCCTGTGGACCATCCGCGCAGCGCATACACCTCGCCGATCTTCAACTACCCCTACGAGCGGTCGCGCGAGGCCCTGGAAGTGATGCGGCGCCGCGATGAATGGGACGCCTGCTTTGGGCTGAAGATGCGCTACGTCAACCCGGTCGACGGCGGCTGGGCCATGCCCACCATCGGCGCGACGCTGCAGCTCCTGCCTGGCGGCTTCACGAGTGAGCCGTATCGCGGCACTGACGCCACCGTGTTCGCCGGCGTCGAGGGCCGCGGCCGCGCGCATATAGAAGGGCAGGCGTTCGAGTGGGGACCGAGGGACGTGTTCGTCTGCCCGAGCTGGCACGAGATCGTGCACGAAGTGGAACAGGACGCGGTGCTGTTCAGCTTCTCCGACCGTCCGGTCCAGGAGAAGCTCGGCCTGTGGCGCGAGCAGCGCGGCCGCCATTCACCAACCGAGGTATCCGCATGACAGAGTACGTGATTCAGCCCCCACCGCAGCCGTCGGTCGCCGTCGCCGGCAGCGCCGCCCGTTTTCCCGTACGTCGCATCTTCTGCGTCGGGCGCAACTACGCGGCGCACGCCCGCGAGATGGGCAAGGACCCGGAGCGCGAGCCGCCGTTCTTCTTCACCAAGCCCGGCGACGCCGTCGTGGACTCCGGCTCCACCATTCCCTATCCCACATTGACCCGCAACCTGCACCATGAGATCGAGCTGGTTGTTGCGGTGGGCCGTGCGGGTGCCGGTATCGCGGAAGAGGATGTCTACGATCACCTGTGGGGTGCGGGCGTAGGGATCGACCTGACCCGCCGCGACCTGCAGCAGGAAGCCAAGGAGCTGGGACGTCCCTGGGACTTCGGCAAGGCCTTCGACCACTCCGCGCCGATGGGGCCGTTGACTCCTATGGATGCGGTGCCGTCCCTGGAAAAGGGGCGCATACATCTGGAAGTGAACGGCGAGACCCGTCAGCAAGGAGATATCTCGGATCTGATCTGGTCGGTGCGCGAGCACGTGTCGATCCTGTCCCGGGCCTTCGCGCTGGCGCCCGGCGACCTGATCATGACCGGCACGCCGGCGGGTGTGGGGCCGGTCGCGCCCGGCGACGTCCTCACCGGCGGGGTCGAGGGGCTTCAGGACATCCGTATCACCATCGGTGCCCCGTCATGACGGGTTGCGTCCTGCACAACTTCTTCCGATCCTCGGCATCTTTCCGCGTTCGCGCAGCGCTCAACCTTAAACACCTCGACTACGAGTACAAGAGCTATCTGCTGAGCGCGGGCGAGCACCGGGGCGAAGCCTACTTGTCGCTGAATCCCCAGGGCCTGGTGCCGACCCTCGAGACCCCCCGCGGCCCGCTGTCGCAGTCGCTCGCGATCATCGAATGGCTCGACGAAACCCACCCGGAGCCGCCGCTGCTGCCGTCGGATGCCTGGGAGCGGGCCCGCGTGCGGAGCCTCGCCCATGCCGTCGCCATCGACATTCATCCGCTCAACAATCGCCGGGTGCTCGAATACATCCGCCAGGAATTCGACGCCGGCGAAGACGCCGTGGCCCGCTGGTTCCGGCACTGGGTGGAACGGACCTTCCCGGCCCTGGAGGCGCGCCTTTCCCGCGATCCCGAGACCGGTCGCTGCTGCCATGGCGACACCCCCGGCATGGCGGACCTGTGTCTGGCCGCACAGGTGATCAACAATCGGCGCTTCGATGTTCCCATGGATCCGTATCCCGTGATTAACAGTATCTTCGAAGGCCTGATAAGCTTGCCGGCTTTCCGGGCGGCGCTGCCGGAGAATCAACCCGACGCTGGCGTATGAAGCACTATAGTGCCGAACTTTCATTGACTCCGTGCGGATTGAGAAATATATTTCTCAGCTTGCCCGGTGACCGCTTCGCGCCGTCCGGGGATTTCCGGCGCCTGGCTCGGGCTTGGTGATGGTGGAGAACGCCGGTCCGGCGGCTACCAGAAAAGTACACTGATCTTTCAACAAGACGCTACCGAGGAGGACGACTGTGAAGAAACTGTACGTATTGTTACTCGGCGCGGCGCTGGGCGCTCTGAGCATGACGGGAACCGCTCAGGCCGCCGGTGACACCGTCAAGATAGGGTTCGTCACGACTCTGACCACGCCCGCTGGCGTGATCGGAAAGGACATGGTCGACGCCGTGAACCTGGCCCTGGACCAGATCGGCCACGAGATGGCCGGCAAGAAGGTGGACCTCATCGTCGAGGACGATGGCTTCAAGCCGGAAATCGGCAAGCAGAAGGCGGACAAGCTGGTGAAGGAGGACAACGTCGATTTCGTCGCCGGCTTCATCTGGTCGAACGTATTGCTGGCCGCGGAGAAGTCCGTGCTGGATTCCGGCACGTTCCTGATCAGCTCCAATGCCGGTCCGCACCAGCTCGCCGGCGAGCTGTGCAACAAGAACTTCTTCTCCACGTCGTGGCAGAACGACCAGACTCCGATGGCCATGGGAGACGTGCTCAATCAGCTCGGCGTCAAGTCCATTTATGTCATGGCGCCGAACTACGCCGCCGGCAAAGACATGGTCGCGGGTGTGGAGAGAACCTTCAAGGGCAAGGTCCTCGGCAGGGACATGACGAAGTGGGGCGCAGACGCGCAGCTCGATTTCTCCGCCGAGCTGGCCAAGGCCAAGGCCTCCGGTGCGAAGGGCATATTCGTCTTCTACCCGGGCAAGGCGGGCGGCGCCTTCATTCAGCAGTACCAGCAGGCCGGTCTCGAGGGCAAGATGCCGTTGTACTCGGTGTTCACGGTTGACGCGCTCGCGCTGCCGAAGCTCCAGGCGGCGGGCATCAAGGGCGTGCTGGGCTCGGAAATGACCCAGTTCTGGGATCCCACGCTCGACAATGCGCAGAACAAGAAATTCGTTTCCTCATTCAAGAAGAAATACGGGCACTATCCGTCCTTCTACGCGGCGCAGTCCTACGATACGATCTTCCTGATCAAGAGCGCCGTCGAGGCCGTGCATGGCAACCTCGATGACAAGGATGGTATGCGGGCGGCGATGGCGAAGGCGGACTTTCCATCGGTGCGCGGCAAGTTCACCTACGGGAACAACCACTTCCCCATCCAGAACTTCTACCTGCGCAAGGTCGTCACGGACTCCGACGGTGTGTGGACGACCAAGGTCGTCAAGACCGTTCTCAAGAACAGTCAGGATCCCTACGCCAAAGACTGCAAGATGTAGTTTCGGGAGACGTCCGCGGCGGCGTTAGCCGCCGCGGATGTCCGCCAACCGAGGTCAGCCGGCCCACGGGACTCGCGGCGGCTGAGCGAGAATCACTTCGAGGGCTGGGAGATCCAGGCACAAAGACATGGACTGGACCCTTCTGCTTACCCAGATCGTTAACGGATTGCAGTACGGCATCCTGCTGTTCCTGGTCGCCGCCGGCCTGACGCTGGTTTTCGGGATCATGGACTTCATCAATCTTGCCCATGGCTCCTTCTACATGGTCGGCGCCTACTTCTGCGCCACCCTGGTCCGGCTCACCGGTTCGTTCCTGCTGTCCGTGATCGCTGCTTTCGCGGGTGTATTCGTTCTGGGCCTGGTGGTGGAGTGGCTCATCGTTAGAAGACTTTATTCCCTCGATCACCTCTCGCAGGTGCTGGCGACGGTCGGCCTCATCTTCGTCTTCGACACCCTCGTGCAGCTCGTCTGGGGTGCCACGGGGATGAGTATCCCCCTGCCCCACGTTCTGGCCGGACAGTTTCGGCTCGGCTCGCTCGAGTTCGCGAGCTACCGCCTGGTGATCGTGTCCACCGGGCTGCTGGTGGCGGCGGGACTCTATGTCCTGATCGTAAGAACCCGCCTCGGCATGCTGATCCGGGCGGGGGCGTCGAACCGGACCATGATTTCCGCGCTGGGCGTGAACATCACCCGCTTGTACTGGATCGTCTTCGCGCTGGGCGCGGCGCTCGCGGGTCTCGGCGGCATGTTGATCACGCCCATCACCCAGGCCAGCGTGGGCATGGGCAACCAGATCATCATCGTAGCCCTCGTGGTGGTGATCGTGGGCGGCATAGGCTCGGTCCAGGGTGCTTTCTATGCCGCACTGATCATCGGCATGATCGACACCCTCGGGCGCTCGTACCTCGACGATCTGCTCAAACTCTTCATGTCCACGGGTTATGCCGAGACCGCGGCCCCGGCGCTGTCCGAGATGTCCACCTATATCCTGATGGCGATCGTGCTGGTGATACGTCCTACAGGCCTGTTTCCTCCGAGATCGGGTAGCTGAGGCGCCGATGCTCAAGAAGCATCTTCCCGATTCCCTTCCGGGCTGGGTCCTGGTGCTGCTCATCGTGCTGCTGGCGGCGGCGCCGGCTCTCATTCACCTGGCCGGCCGCCCGTTCTATCTCGACATACTGACCCGCATCATGATACTCGCCATGGCCGCTGTGAGCCTGAACCTGATCGTCGGATACGGCGGAATGGTGAGCTTCGGTCACGCGGCGTACCTCGGGATCGGCGCTTACTGCGTCGGGATACCGGCCTACTACGGCATCCACAACGGCTTCATTCATCTGGGGCTCGCCATCGTGTTGAGCGCGGCTTTCGCGCTCGTCACCGGCGCCGTCAGCCTGCGCACCAGGGGCATCTACTTCATCATGATCACCCTCGCGTTCGCGCAGATGCTGTACTACACCTTCGTGAGCCTGGACGAGTACGGCGGCGACGACGGGATGGTCATCGACATGCGCAGCCGCTTTCCGGGGCTCATCAGCCTCGAGCACAATATCGTGCTCTACTACGTGATATTCGCGGCGCTCGTGCTGTCGCTGCTTTTCGTACATCGCGTGGTCGGAGCCCGCTTCGGTCGCGTCATCGTCGGCGCCATGCACAACGACAAGCGGATGCAGTCCCTGGGCTTCGAGACGTACCGGTACCGCCTGACGTGCTACGTGCTGTCCGGGGTGATCTGCGGAATCGCCGGCTTCCTCCTGGCGAACTTCACCAGCTACATCGGCCCCGAGATGATGAACTGGACCCATTCGGCGGAGCTGCTCCTGATTCTGATACTCGGTGGGGTAGGGAGCGTGCTGGGACCCCTGGTCGGCACCTTCATCTTCGTGTTTCTGCAGCACTGGCTGTCCGACATCACCGTGTACTGGGAGCTGATTTTCGGGGCCCTGCTGGTGGCCGTGGTCTTGTTCGGCAGAGGCGGCATCAACGGGCTGCTGGCGAGGACGAGGTGAGCGACCTGCTCGAGATCTCCGGTCTGGTCAAGCGCTTTGGCGGCGTCGTCGCCGTCGACCAGGTCGACCTCGACGTGCGCGAGCGCGAGCTGCACGCGATTATCGGGCCCAATGGCGCCGGCAAGACCACGCTGCTCTCCCAGCTTGCTGGAGAGTTGAAGGCGGACTCCGGAAGGATCCGGTTTCGCGGCAGGGACATTACTTCGCTGCGGCCCGCCCAGCGCGCCCGCCGCGGGCTCGCGCGATCCTTCCAGATCACCAACGTCATGCTGCCCATGACCCTGCTGGAGAATGTCACCCTGGCGGTGCAGGCCCGAAGCGGTCATTCATTCCGATTCTGGAAGCGAGCGAGCAGCGAGTCTTCGTTGATCGATGCGGCCATGGAGGCGCTCGCCGCGGTAGGCCTGGAAGACCGGGCCGGCAGGATCGCCAGCGAGGTCTCGCACGGCGAGCACCGGCAGCTCGAGATTGCGATGGCGCTCGCCATGGAGCCCGTGATGCTGTTGCTGGACGAGCCCATGGCGGGCATGGGGCCGGAGGAAACCGCTACCATGGTGGATATTCTCGGCAAGCTCAAGGGAGAGAAGACGATTCTCCTGATCGAGCACGACATGGATGCGGTGTTCTCACTGGGCGACAGAATCTCGGTGCTGGTCTACGGGCGGGTCATCGCGACCGGCACCCGGGAGCAGATTCAGGCCAACCCGGATGTTCAGGTGGCCTATCTCGGAAGCACGGAGGAAAAGGTTCCGGCGCATGCTGGAGATTGAGAATATCGAGACCCTTTACGGGCACAGCCAGGTGCTGTTCGGCGTTTCGCTGACCGTCCGGCAGGGCCAGGTCGCAACCCTGCTGGGACGCAACGGGATGGGCAAGACCACCACTGTCAACTCCGTGATGGGCATCGTGCCTGTACGGTCTGGAGAAGTCCGCTTCCAGGGCAGCGCCATCAGCGGCCTGCCGATGTACCGGATCGCGCAGGCGGGGATAGGCCTGGTCCCGGAAGGCCGCCAGATCTTTCCGAATCTGACCGTCCGGGAGAATCTCATCGCCACGGCGGGTAATCGCCTGCATCGCACCGACCCCTGGACTCTGGAAACGGTGCTCGACTTCTTCCCCTCCCTGAAGAGCCGCCTCGGTCACCTGGGCGCCCAGCTCTCCGGTGGAGAGCAGCAGATGCTGGCCATCGGCCGCGCGCTGATGTTGAACCCGAGTCTCCTGGTGCTGGATGAGGCCACGGAGGGACTCGCCCCTCTGATCCGCGACGAGATCTGGGCGCGGCTGCGTCAGCTCAAGCAGGGTGGGCAGTCGATCCTGGTGATCGACAAGAACCTGGATGCCCTCATGGCGCTCGCCGACTGGCACTACGTCATCGAGAAGGGCCGCATCGTCTGGCAGGGCGACTCGGACCAGCTCGCGGCCGACGACAACGTCAAGTCCCGCTACCTTGGCGTCTGAATCGCGAGAGGTCCCGCCCGGTCGCCCGGGCTACTGCCACGGTCCCACGTCGTAGTTGATGATGCACCGCCGGCCGCTTTCGGGATTCGTGCTGGCGTGGAAGTACTTACCGTTGAAGAGCACCACCCGCCCTTGTCTTGGATTCACTTCGCAGGCGATGTTCTCCGATTGATCCCGAGCGTTCACCTCGTCTCGACCGATATCCATATGGGTCTTGTTGAGGATGACAGTGGGACCCGAGGCATCATTGACATAATAGAGGCAGACCAGGTGCGCAGTGTCCATGTCGGTGTGAAACAGATTGCGGTGAGTGCTGCCATTGGCGACGGTCATGATAACCCTCGCGAAATAGACCATTTCGGGCGTTGCATCTATCTTGGCGCAGCATTCGTACAACAGCGGTGTCAGGAAGTCCGTGACAAAGCTGATCGATCCTTTGCCTTGCTCGTAGAAACAATGGCCAAATCCCATTGTGTCCGTGGCAAGTCGGTTTTCGCCCTCGGTTCTTCTCGAGACATTCGGAACATAGAACCACGGGAAATTGTTTTCCTGAATTCTGGCTTTTATGGCATTCTGGTAGTTCTTCGAGACTGCGTTGTCGAATACGAAAATCTCTTCTGTCGTGTTGTGATCTTTCATTTCTTTGGTGGGAATCGCTGTGTTCGTGTTCATTTTCGATGATTGAACGGTCCCGGCAGTGTGTGCCGACCGGCGCATCTTTGAAGAGCAGGATAGATGCATGGGGTGCTTGCAGGATCGAGGGGGACCTCCGAGGTCATCGGTCCGGACAATCGATCACAATTCAAACGTGCGATCACAATTCAAACGTGCCCCATTATCCGTCGCCCGTTAATCGGAAACATTCGTCCGAACCGGGCGGTTGGTCGTCTAACCCTGGCCAGGTATAACTGTCTCGTGAAGTGCGCCCGACAAGCACCGACCATTGACCCGTTGGCTTGGAATTATGAGGGTCCTCAGTATCGGTCGCCGGTAATGCTATATGGAGACGACCCTGATGGCAATCGTCTATTGGGCGTTTCGATGGGCCGGGCAACTAAGCGTGTAGTTGCATGGCACTTATATCGAGACGTTCGATAGAACGGGCCAGCTTTCGGCTCTCCAGGCCCCTGTCCCGCTTCAACAATCCGAACAGGTTCTGCCTGCAGGGTTCGAAACAGTCCCCCTCGGACCGGTCCAGGGGAGAGAGAATACTTTCCGCCGCCGGAAAGAAACACTGCCTGCCAACAAGATCGCCCAACCATCTATTGATGGGCTCGAATTGCTCATACATCCACCGGCGATTCTCGAGACCCAGCATTTCGACAGCGTCAACTTCCAGCAATTCTCCCCGTTGGCGGTGTGCCACGATTCTGTTGCGCAGCGCTCTGGCCTGCTCCTGAGGCAGCTCCCAATTGGCAATACGGCATATCTCCAGGTACGAGGCGGGAATACTTTCGTTGACCCGACCGACCTCGACCAGCTCCAAGTCCCTGGGCAGGTCTATCTCCCTGCAAAAATGTGAGACGGAACCCCCGGTTTCCAGAACTTCCGCGTAATCGGCAACGGCAAACTCAGCGTCCAATGAAGACATCGAACTCCCGCACGGAGCTTGGCGCGCTCCGCATTCGGGTGTCTTGCGCCTGACTATTTCCCATTCCCCTTCCCCGGCGAGGGAGGTCTCCCCAGCAATTACTGTAGCAGAACCAGACGCGACGAACAGGTGGCCGGACCATAGACAGGGATAACGTCAACTCCTCGGGTCACCTTCATTCCGACACCGGGGAAGTGACCAAACCAGTGCCGTTCCTCCTGTGTCCTGGTTGACCCCGAAACGTCACGACGCCTCACTATTGCTGTCCGCGAACATCCAGGTTCATGCACTTCGACGTTTGACTTGGGCATCTGAATCGGCGGAAGACTCCATCATAGGAGTCGATCGCAATGACGCAATGCGCCGGCCCGTAGCCGACGGACCGGCAGTCGTGGCCTTCCTGGAGTCGAAGGGCTCGCCGCCAGCGGCCGCAACATGCAGTTTATTGCTTGCATCGGACTCAAGAGGCATTATAATGCATGCTGCCATCCAGGTTGTACCTAAAGGCCCGCGCGCATGATCGATTTCCAGACCCATCCCGACCGCTACAAGCATTGGAAGCTGACCGTGGACGGCGCCGTGGCCTACCTGACCATGGACGTCGACGAGTCCGGCGGCCTGGATGCGGGCTACGAGCTCAAGATGAACTCCTACGACCTGGGTGTAGACATCGAGCTGTACGACGCGGTGCAGCGGCTGCGCTTTGAGCATCCGGAGGTGCACGCGGTGGTGCTGCGCTCGGGCAAGGACCGCATCTTCTGCGCCGGCGCCAACATCCGCATGCTGGGCGGCGCCAGCCACGCCCTCAAGGTCAACTTCTGCAAGTTCACCAACGAGACCCGCAACAGCATCGAGGACGCGAGCGCGTTTTCGGGCCAGCGCTACCTGTGCGCCATCAACGGGACCGCTGCGGGCGGCGGCTACGAGCTGGCGTTGGCCACCGACCACATCATCCTGGTGGACGACGGCAACGCGGCCGTGTCCCTGCCGGAGGTGCCTCTGCTCGCGGTGCTGCCGGGCACGGGCGGGCTTACCCGGGTGCTCGACAAGCGCAGGGTGCGCCGCGACCTGGCTGACGTGTTCTGCACCGTGGAGGAGGGCGTGCGCGGGCAGCGGGCGCTCGACTGGCGCCTCGTGGACGAGCTGGCGCCGAGCTCGCAATTCGCCGACAGGGTCAGGGAGCGCGCCGCCGAGCTCGCCAAGTCGTCGGACCGCCCCGCTTCGGGGCCCGGCGTCGTGCTCGAGCCCCTGGCACGCGAGATCGAGCAGGACGCGCTGCGCTATCCCCACCTGGCCGTGACCCTGGACCGGGGGCGGCGGGTGGCGACGCTGACCCTCCGCGGCCCGGAGGCGGATCCACCCGCCGACACCGGCGGCATCCAGGCCGAGGGCTGCGGCTTCTGGCCTCTGGCGCTGGCCCGCGAGCTGGACGACGCGCTGCTGCACCTGCGTCTCAACGAGCTCGAGCTCGGCACCCTGGTGTTCAAGTCCGAGGGAGATCTGCGTCGGGTCGCCGCGTACGATGAGTTCCTGGCGGCGAACAAGGATCACTGGCTGGCCCGCGAGATCATTCTCTACTGGAAGCGCACTCTGAAGCGCATCGACCTGACCTCGCGCACCCTGATCGCGATCATGGAACCGGGGAGCTGCTTCGCCGGCATGCTCGCCGAGATCGTATTCGCGGCCGATCGCAGCTACATGCTGGAAGGGCAGTTCGAGGACGACGACAGGCCACCGGCTGCCATGCGCCTCGACGATTTCAACTTCGGTCTGCTGCCGATGAGTAACGGCCTCCCGCGACTGGAGACCCGCTTTCTGGGCGAGCCCGAGAGCCTGGAGGCGGCCCGCGGACTGATGGGCCGCGACCTCGATGCGGCTGCTGCACTCGAGGCCGGCCTGATCACCTTCGCGCCCGACGACATCGACTGGGAGGACGAGATCCGCATCCTGCTGGAGGAGCGGGCCAGCTTCTCGCCGGACGCCATGGTAGGCATGGAGGCGAACCTGCGCTTCCCGGGTCCCGAGACCATGGAGACCAAGATCTTCGGGCGACTGACCGCATGGCAGAACTGGATCTTCCAGCGTCCCAACGCCGTCAGCGAGAAGGGTGCGCTGAAGCTGTACGGCACCGGCGCCCGTCCTGAATTCGACCGCAACCGGGTTTGAAAGCCATGACCAACCTCGCAAGCCAAGTCAATTACGATGACCTCATTCCCAACAACGTCGACCTGTCCGGCGACCGCCAGGTGCAGCGCGCCCTGGAGAGGTGGCACCCCGGCTACATCGACTGGTGGAAGAGCATGGGGCCCGAGGGCTTCCAGGAGGCCGAGGTATACCTGCGCACCGCGGTGGGCGTGGATTCCGAGGGCTGGGCCAAGTTCGGCTACGTCAAGATGCCGGAGTACCGCTGGGGCGTGCTGCTGGCTCCGGCCGAGGAAGGCCGCGCTATTCCCTTCGGCCGGCACAAGGGCGAGCCGGCCTGGCAGGAGGTGCCCGGCGAATACCGCGCCCTGCTCAGGCGCCTGATGGTCATCCAGGGCGACACCGAGCCGGCCTCCGTCGAGCAGCAACGCCACCTGGGCGCCACCGCGCCTTCCCTCTATGACCTGCGCAATCTCTTTCAGGTCAACGTGGAGGAGGGCCGCCATCTGTGGGCAATGGTTTATCTCCTGCAGAAGTATTTCGGCCGCGACGGTCGCGAGGAGGCCGAAGCCCTGCTGCAGCGGCGCTCGGGCAACGCCGACAAGCCGCGTATCCTGGGCGCCTTCAACGAGGCGACGCCGGACTGGCTGTCCTTCTTTTTCTTCACCTTCTTCACCGACCGCGACGGCAAGATGCAGCTCGAGTCGCTGGCTCAGTCGGGCTTCGATCCGCTGTCGCGCACCTGCCGCTTCATGCTGACGGAGGAGGCCTTCCACATGTTCGTCGGCGAGAGCGGTGTCGGCCGGGTACTCCAGCGCACCTGCGACGCGATGAACGAGGCTGGCGTCAAGGACCCGCACGATATCGAGGCGGTCCGGAAGCTCGGCGTCATCGACCTGCCAACCATCCAGAAGAAGGCCAACTTTCACTGCGCCGTGACCCTGGACCTGTTCGGCTCCGAGGTGTCCACCAACGCCGCCACGGCATTCGAGGCCGGCATCAAGGGACGCTTCCAGGAGACCAAGATCGACGACGACCACCAGCTCCACCACAGCACTTACCCCGTACTGCGTCCCGTGGGCGACGGCTTCGAGACCGTGGAGGAGCCGGCACTCAACGCCCTCAATGCTCGCCTCCGCGACGACTACCTCAAGGAAGTCGAGGGCGGGTTCAAGCGTTGGAACAAGGTCATCGCCAAGACCGGGGTGGACTTCGAGCTGGCTGTCCCGCACCAGGCGTTCAACCGGCAGGTGGGCCATTTCCGCGACATGCACGTCACCCCGCGGGGCGAGATCCTCACCGCCGAGCAGTGGCAGGCGCGCCGGAACGAATGGCTGCCGACCGACGAGGATCTCGGGTTCATCGACTCCCTGATGAAGCCCGTGACCGAGCCGGGCCGCTACGCGGGCTGGATCGCCGAGCCCAAGGTCAAGGTGGACAACAAGCCGGGCGATTTCGAGTTCGTCCGGCTGGCGTCCTGACCCGCCGATTCCGGGAAGCGGCAACGCGGGAGTCGACGCCATGGGCGCGGTACGCCAGCACCTGATCGATCCCGAGATCTGCATCCGCTGCAACACCTGCGAGGAGACCTGCCCCATCGGTGCGGTCACCCACGACGACACCAACTATGTCGTCGACGCCGCCGTCTGCGAATACTGCATGAGCTGCATCTCGCCGTGCCCTACCGGCGCCATCGACAACTGGCGGACGGTCGCCGAGCCGTACTCCATCGAGGAGCAATTCGGGTGGGACGAGCTGCCCGACGAGCAGGCCGGCATTGAGGCCTCGCAGCCGGACGCAGGAAGCGGGGCCGGCGACGGCGACTCGCATGAAGCCCTGGAAGACGAGGCCAGCGCTTTGCTGGAGATCGCCCACGCCGGCCACGGGGGCCCCGCGGTGGCGCCGGCTTCCGCGGCGCAGCCGCGGGTCAACATGTACTCCCGCCAGTCACCCGCCCGCGCGGTCGTCACCGGCAACTTCCGCATCACCGACCCCGATGCGGAGTCGGACGTCCATCACGTGGTGCTCGATTTCGGCTCCATGGCGTTCCCGGTCCTCGAGGGTCAGAGCATCGGCATCACGCCGCCGGGCACCGACGAGAACGGCCGGCCGAAAAAGATACGGCTGTACTCGGTGTGCAGCCCGCGCGACGGCGAGCGGCCAAACCACAACAACGTGGCGCTGACCGTCAAGCGCGTGGTTTACGAGGAGGATGGTGAACGGAAGCGGGGTGTCGGCTCGAACTACGTCTGCGACTTGAACAAGGGCGACGAGGTGCTCGTGACCGGGCCCTTCGGCAGTACCTTCCTGATGCCGGACGACCCCCGGGCCAACATCATCATGGTGTGCACCGGGACCGGCTCGGCGCCTTTTCGAGCCATGACCGAGCGTCGCCGGCGCCACCATCCCGACGCCGCCGGCACGCTGCTGCTGTTCTTCGGTTCCCGGACCCGTGGTGAGCTGCCATACTTCGGGCCGCTGATGAAGCTGCCGGATCGCCTGATTCGCAAGGAGCTCGTCTTCTCGCGCATGCCGGACCATCCTAAGGAATACGTCCAGGACCGGATGCGCAGCCGCTCGGAGGCGGTCGCGTCTCTGTTGAAGGACGAGAACACTTTCGTGTTCATTTGCGGCCTCAAGGGTATGGAGGAGGGCGTCGCGCAGGCGTTCGAGGAGATCTGCTCACAGCACGGCTTGAGCTGGGCGGCGCTGCTGCCCGCAATGCGATCGTCCGGGAGATACCATGTCGAGACTTACTGACACGGCGCCCGCCCCGTTCGTCCACCGCAGGGTGATCAACTGGGGCGATACCGACGCCGCCCACATCGTCTACACGGGCCGGTTCCTGGATTTTGCCCTCGAGGCGATAGAGGACTGGTTCCGGGCGGTGGTGGGCTACGGCTGGTACGAGATGAACATGGACCTCGGGATCGGCACCCCTTTCGTGAAGGCCGACATCGACTTCAAGGCGCCCCTGACGCCGCGGGACGGGCTGCAAACCACCGTGCTGGTGGAACGCGCCGGACGGGCGTCCATTACCTTCAAGGTCGCCGGCGAGCGGGACGACGGGGTGTGCAGCTTTACCGGTACGCTGGTGTGCTGCGTCATCGCCGCCGGGGAAATGAAGCCGGTGGAGATCCCGGCGAAGTGGCGGGAACGGATCGATCAATATACGGCGCGCTGCCTGGAGGCCAGTCGTGAAATCGCTGTCCATCATCAGGAATGAGCACAGAAACCTGGCCGCAGTGCTGTTCAGCATGGAGAAGCTCATCGACGAAATCGAGAGCGGGAAACAGCCGGAATTCAAGGTTTTTCACGGTCTTCTGACGTACATCGACAGGTTCCTGGAGCAGTACCACCACCCCAAGGAGGACAAATACCTGTTTCCTGTCCTGATGCAGCGCTGCCCGGAAATCACCGCGGTGCTGGAGGAGCGCGCGCAGGAGCATCGCGACGGACAGCAGTGGCTGTTTCAGGTGTTGAAGGCCCTGTCCGCCTACGAGTCCCTGGGTGACGGTGAGCGCGCCGGATTCGCCGGCACCTTGCGCCGCTACATCGATTTCGAGCGGAACCACGCCATCAGCGAGGAAAAGCGGATCCTTCCGCTCGCCCGTGAGAAACTCCTGCCGGCCGACTGGGACCATATCGACGCCGCGTTCACGAAGAATCAGGACCCCCTGTTCGGTGATGCCCGGCGCGCGGGCTTCGAGGAGCTCTACTCGACCATCACGGCGATGGTGCCGCCGCCCTACGGACTGGGGTCGGACTGGCGCTGACGGTCGGCGGTGCTTTCCCGGCTGACGACGTCCACGATGGAGCGCAGCGCCCGGCAGCCGCTGGTCAGCCGCGGTGAAGGCCGGCCGAGGTAGGCCTCGGGAACGGCGTACACACGCTGCTCGCGAACGGCTCGCAGCCCGGCCCATTCGGGCTTGTTGCAGATGACGTCCGCCCGGTACTTGCGCGGGTCGACGCCGCACCAGGACATGACGATGACATCCGGATCCATATCGCGGACCTCGCTGTCTTCCAAGGGGCGGCTCTTCACTGCCTCCTCGCCCAGGGGATTCACCGCGCCGACTCCTTCGATCAGATCGTTCACCCAGCTCAGGCGGCCGGGCGAGATCACTGGTTTCGGCCACCACTGAACGAGAATCGTGGGTTTGGGGTCGGTGCTCGATCCCCGGTTCTTCGACACGGAGCTTCGCATGGCGTCGATGACGCGGGCCGCTCTGTCCGTCGCGCCCAGCGCCCTGGCGATGACCTCGATGTCGCGGTAGATGTCCTCGAGCCTCGTAGGCTCCGGGGCGAGGTACTGCAGGCCCGCGCTCTCGAGATTGGCGATGACTTTCTCATGTCCCGGCACGGTGAGCGAGGCCAGGACCAGATCCGGCTCCAGGGCCTTGATGCGCTCCATGTCGGGCGTCAGGTCGGGGCCGACCCGCGGCAGGCGGGCGACGACGGCGGGCGGGAAATCGCTGTGGTCGTCGACGCCGACCAGCTCGCCGGCACGGCCCAGGGCGCAGACGATCTCGGTATTGGAGCAGTTCAGTGAGACGATCTTCATGGCCGCGATTATAGAGGCTGTCGCAACAGCGCTGATGATCGTGGCAGAGATTGTAGGTTCCTTTCTCGTTCTGATCGGAGGGCGCCTCTCTCGCTGGCAGGACGACTCCAGGGACGAAGGAGCTAGAGCGAAGCCTGGAGCCCGAGCGGAGAGGGATAGGGTAAGGGTGTTTTCAAGTACCGCCCCCTCACCCCAGCCCTCTCCCGGAGGGAGAGGGAGAGAGTTCCCTTTCCCGCTGGCGGGCGAGGGCTAGGGTAAGGGTGTTTTCAAGTATCGCCCCCTCACCCCAGCCCTCTCCCGGAGGGAGAGGGAGAGAGAGTTCCCTCTCCCGCTGGCGGGAGAGGGCTAGGGTGAGGGTGGATTCAAACATCGCCCCCTCGCCCCAATCCGGATGGAAGGGGCGAACCTCTTGCCGCGCCCCCTTATAGGGGAATGGTGCCGGACCACGCACTGTCGAAATCGGCTGTGCCATAATCGCGGGAGGCCCAACCGAGACGCCGTCCATGTCCTCCGACAACTGCATTTTCTGCAAAATCGTTGCGGGGGAGATCCCCTGCTTCAAGGTCTATGAAGATGAGCACACGCTGGCTTTCATGGATATCAACCCCGCGACCCGCGGCCATGCGCTGGTGATTCCCAAGGAGCATTCGCCGAACCTTTTCGAGAGCCCGGACGCGCAGCTTGCGGCCGTCGCCGCGGCTGCCCGCAAGGTCGGGAGCGCGATTCAAGCCGCCCTGGCCCCCGACGGGCTCAACCTGGTCCAGGCCAACGGCCCCGGCGCGGCGCAGTCGGTGTTTCACCTGCACTTTCACGTGCTCCCGCGCTACACCGGCGACAACCTGTTGCTGAACTGGGGCATGAACCCCGGCAACATGGACGAGATCAAAGCGGTCAGCGAACAGATCGCCCGGCACGTCGACGCCTGAGCGCATCGCGGGATCGCCCGGGCGGGCTGTGCACCGCCTGGTGAATCCTTATAATCGAGAACCCAGCCCAGCTCAAAGCGCGAGTCATGCACGCCTTCGCGGCGCCAAGAAACGGATACTGCCACGGCCACCGGCCCGGGAGCCCCGGCAAGGCTTTGTGGGTCGGAATTCATTCCGACGCGAACTTTCCCGACCCTCCACTCCATCTCTGCGGTGGCCCGTCGCCATGTTCCTGACTCCCCGGGAATTCCGCGCCTGGCGCAACAAGAGCATCACCCTCATGGGAATGTCCGGTGTCGGCAAGACTCACCTGGCCGGCATCCTGCGCGAGCACAACTGGTTCCACTATTCCGGCGACTACCGGATCGGCACGCGCTACCTGGACGAGGAGATCCTGGACATCATCAAGCGCCAGGCGATGCAGATACCCTTCCTGCGCAACCTGCTGCGGCAGGACTACATCTATATCCGCAACAACATCAGCGTCCAGAATCTCGGGCCCGTCACGAGCTACCTCGGCAAGGTCGGCGACCCGGACAAGGGGGGCATCCCCCTGCCGGAGTTCAACCGCCGCCAGCGCTGCTACCGGAAGGCCGAGATCTCGGCGATGTACGACGTGCCGGACTTCATCAACAAGGCGCACAAGATCTACGGCTACGACCACTTCGTCAACGATGTCGGCGGCAGCCTGTGCGAGCTCGAGGACGACGCCGTGCTGGATACGCTGCAACGGAGCACGCTAATACTCTATATAAAGGTCAACGAGGGCGAGGAGTCGGAGCTCATCGAGCGGGCCGACCGCAACCCGAAGCCGTTGTATTACCGCCATGACTTCCTGGACGAGCAGATTGCCGTCTATCTGAAGGAGAAGGGACTCGAATACATCGCCCTGGCGGATCCGGACGACTTCATCAGGTGGATATTCCCGCGCCTTTTCTACGCGCGCATCCCGCGCTATCAGGCCATCGCCGACAGCTATGGCTACGTCGTCGCCGCCGGCGAAGTTCCCCGCGTGCGGGACGACCGGGACTTCGTCGAGCTCATCGAGAAGGCGATCGCCCGGCGGGACAGTGACGCAAGGTTGACGGCGAGCGTTTGAACGCCATGCCCCTCGTCGCCCACAACGATCTGCCCACCTTCGAACGGCTCGCCTGCGAAGGGCAGACCATCCTGGAGCGGAACCGGGCGCGCAACCAGGACATCCGCGAGCTGCACATCGGCCTGTTGAACATGATGCCGGACGCCGCCCTGGCGGCGACGGAGCGGCAGTTCTTCCGCCTGGTCGGGCAGAGCAATCCCATCGCCCAGTTCTACGTCCATCCGTTTTCGCTCGACGGCCTGCCCCGCGGCCAGTCGGGGAGGGACCACATCGCGAAGTACTACGAGTCATTCGGCGATATCCGCCGGCGCGGCCTCGACGCCCTGATCGTTACCGGGGCCAACGTCACCCAGCCGAATCTGTCCGACGAGCCGTTCTGGAAGCCGCTGATCGAGGTGGTGGACTGGGCACACGAGAACGTGACCTCGATACTGTGCTCGTGCCTCGCGACCCACGCGGTGATGGAGTTCCGCTACGAACAGAAGCGCAGGAGAATGGAGAGCAAGCGGTGGGGGGTCTTCTCCCACACCGTCACGGAACGCTCCCATCCGCTGGTGAAGGATGTCAACACACGCTTCGATGTTCCGCACTCACGCTTCAACGATGTGTCGTTCAGCCAGTTCGAGGCGGCCGGCGTCAATGTCCTGGCACGCAGCGAGGTGGCGGATGTCCATCTCGCCGTCAGCGAGGACGGTTTCCGCTTCGTCTTTTTCCAGGGGCACCCCGAGTACGATACCATCAGCCTGCTGAAGGAGTACAAGCGGGAGGTCAACTCGTTCATCGACGGCGTTTCCGACTATCCGCCCTTCCCGGAGGGCTATTTCTCCGCACACGCGGCGGCGGTGCTCGAAGAGTACGAGGATCGCCTGCGCCGGGCCCGGGGCAAGGGCGAGGAGCTGCCCGAGCTCCCTGAGGATCTGATCGTCCCGAGTATTCACAATACCTGGCACGACACCGGAGAAGCCGTGGTCGGCAACTGGATCGGGCTGGTCTACCAGCTTACGAACACCGAGAGAGCCAGGCCGTTCATGTCCGGCGTAGACCCGAAGGATCCGCTCGGCTGGAAGAGGGCGGCCGAATCGTGAGCGACAGTTTACAAGCGCCCCGCGTCGGACTGTTCGTCACCTGCCTGGTGGACCTGTTCCGACCTGGAATCGGTTTCGCCTCCATTCGCCTTCTGGAGGATGCCGGCTGCGTGGTGGAGGTGCCCGCGCAGCAGACCTGCTGCGGGCAGCCGGCGTTCAACAGCGGCGATTACGAAACGACTCGACGGATCGCCAGGCAGGTCATCGAGGCCTTTGAGCCCTACGACTACATCGTCGGACCCTCGGGCTCGTGCATGTCCACCATCCGCGTGCACTACCGCGAGCTGTTCGAGGACGACCCCCGCTGGCTCGAGCGGGCCAGCCGCCTGGGGGAAAAGGTTTACGAGCTGCTGAGCTTTCTCACCGATGTCATGGGGATGACGGAGGTGAAGGCCGAATATCGCGGCGTCGCCACCTACCACGATAGCTGCTCGGGCCTGCGCGAGCTCGGCGTGAAGCAGCAACCGCGCAGGCTCCTCGAGTCGGTGGCCGGCTTCCAGTTGCGGGAAATGCCGGACAGCGAGGTGTGCTGCGGTTTCGGAGGCACCTTCTGCATCAAGTACCCGGACATATCCACGCGGCTCGTCACGGACAAGGCGGAGAACATCGAAACCAGCGGCGCCGACACCGTCACAGGCGGCGACCTCGGGTGCCTGTTGAACATCGCGGGCCGCCTGTCGCGCCTGGACAGGCAGGTGAAGGTCTTCCACGCTGCGGAGATACTCGCGAACATGGCCGACGGCCCGGGCATAGGCGAAGGGGAGACGGACTGATGGAACCCACCAGCCATCTGTTCAAAAAGCGCGTGCCGGCGGCCCTCGCCGACCGGAACCTGCAGGCGGCATTGGACAAGGCCCAGGAGGGCTTCATAGGCAAGCGCGAGCAGGCGATCTCGCACTACCCGCACTTCGAGGCGCTGCGCGAGACGGGGCAGCAGATCAAGGACCACACCCTGGCGCACCTCGACTACTATCTCGAGCGCTACGAGAGGGCGGTCGAGCGCAACGGCGGGCACGTGCACTGGGCCCGCGACTCCGAGGAGGCGCGGCGCATCGTCCTGGACATCTGCGGGCGCGTCGACGCCCGCAGCGTGACCAAGGGCAAGTCCATGGTCAGCGAGGAGATCGCCCTCAACCAGGCCCTGGAGGAGTCGGGCATCGACGTCGTCGAGACGGACCTCGGTGAATACATCATCCAGATCGCCGGCGAGACCCCGAGCCACATCATCGCTCCGGCGATCCACAAGACCAAGGACCAGATCTCGGACCTGTTCGTTGCCAGGCACTCGCGCTACGGCTTCCATCAGAGGCTCACTGAGATACCGGACCTGGTGAACGAGGCGCGGCAGGTCCTCAGGCAGCGCTACCTCGAGGCCGACGTCGGCATCACCGGGGCCAATTTCCTGATCGCCGAGACCGGCTCCAGCATCATCGTGACCAACGAGGGCAACGGCGATCTGACGTCGACGATGGCCAAAGTTCATATCGTCACTGCCAGTATCGAGAAGGTGGTCCCGACCCTCGAGGACGCCACGGCCCTGCTGCGCCTGTTGACGCGCAGCGCCGCCGGCCAGCACATGTCCGCTTACACCACACTCAGTACCGGGCCGCGACGCGAGGGCGACCTCGACGGCCCGCAGGAATACCACGTCGTGCTGGTGGACAACGCGCGTACGCAGATGCTGGGCAGCGAGTTCCGGTCGATGCTGCGCTGCATCCGCTGCGGCGCCTGCATGAACCACTGTCCCGTCTACGGCGCGGTGGGCGGCCACGTCTATGGCTGGGTCTATCCCGGTCCCATGGGCTCCGTGCTCACCCCCTTGAACGTCGGCCTGGCCGAGGCGAAGGACCTGCCGAATGCCTGCACCTTGAACGGACGCTGCCAGTCGGTGTGCCCGGTGAAGATTCCGCTGCCCGATCTGCTGCGGCGCCTGCGGCGTCGCCAGCACGAGGCGAAGCTCGACAGCCGTTACAGCCGTCTGGGCCTGGGGCTGTGGTCCGCCCTGGCGACGCGCCCCGCGATCTACCAGCTCCTGACGCAGTGGGGCGTCGCCGCTTTGAAGACGATGTCGGGGCGGCGAGGCCGCTTGAGCCGCCTGCCCCTCGCCGGAGGCTGGACCCGCACGCGTGACATGCCGGCACCGGCCGGCAGGACTTTTCATTCCTTGTACAAGCGGGGCCAACATCGATGAGCACCGCCCGCGACGAGATTCTGGGACGCATCCGCTCGGCTCTCGGCCGCAATAAACTGGAGAGCAGGATACGGGCTGATCTGGATGAGCGTTTGCAGCAACCCCCTTCCTACGAGCGTCCGCCCGTCGAGGAAGACCTGGTTGGGGCATTCGAGTCCATGCTCGCCTCGGTGCACGGCGGCTTTCGCAAGGTGGAACAAGCGCGGCTCATGGAAGCCATCGGCGAGTGTCTCGCCGAGCTCGGTTCCGAGCGCAAGGTCATCGCAGCGCCCGCGCTCGAGGACCTGCCGTGGCCCGAGGACTGGAACGTGACCTTCGGCGCTTCCAGGGGCGACGACCCGGTCTCGGTGACGCCCTGCTTCGCGGCGGTGGCGGAGACCGGCAGCGTCGTTCTGCTGTCCAGTCCGGGCTCGCCCACCAGCCTGAACTTTCTTCCCGAACTGCACATCGTGCTGCTGCGCCCCGACCAGCTCGTGCGTCATGTCGAGGACGTGTGGCCGAAGCTCCGGGCAGAGGGCGGCCCGCCCCGCGCGGTGAACTTCATCACGGGACCCTCGAAGACTGCGGACATCGAGCAGACCTTCCAGTACGGCGCCCACGGCCCCCGCAGCCTGACTGTGATCTACATCTCCGCCTGACTGAGGAGCCCCCCCT
>JBAUWJ010000104.1:0-1855 GCA_049583715.1 Arenicellales bacterium
CGGCGTCATAGCCGGCGTAGGCGGTCGAAACGGCGGACGCCAGTGTCGTCCAGCCGAAGAACGCGCAAAGACATGCCGCGAAGTCCCTTCTGCGTTCCCGATCAGGCCGCTGGCGACGGAAGCGCGCTCCTGCGTCCGTCTCGTCGTCCACCTCGTTGGCGACCCATATCAGTGCGCTGTAGCGAGCGCTGTCCGTCACCGGTCCATCGCTCGACAGCAGCTCAGGGATGCGCTGCGCCCGGTGGCGCTGAAAGTCGTCGTAGTGCCGCAACTGCTCGTCGGCTGCCCCGCCGAGGACGGCACGCACGCGGGACGTGCGGGCCTGCGGATCTCTCAGGTAACCGAAATCACCGTTCGTGTAGATGCCGTGGCAAAGAGCCGCGGCCAGAACTTCCGCAGGTGGCTTCTCCAGGGCGGCGGCCGAGGCAGTGCCCACCAGGTGGCAGAGAAAAGGTTTGCCCGTTCCGCGCAGTTTGGCACCGAACATCTCCGCCGCCAGCCAATAAGACCTGTTGAGATAGGCGAGCTCCTGCTGCCCATAGCCATCCTGATGGAGTATGTGCAGGAGCTGAAGATGCGTCTGAACCGGTGCGTTCGGACAAGGTGATGAGCCAGGCTTCTCTTCCAGTCCGTCACCCGGGGTGTCTGCCGCGGGGAATCTTTGACTCACGGTTTCACCTCTGACGAAGGACGTCCTCGGGAGCGATGGGGCCGCCTGTACCGCGCATCGCGAAGCGCCGTCCGCACCAGGCACACGCTTCGAAAAGAAGGCCTGTCAGCCAGCGGCCGCGGTACTCCCCCACGACGGTTTCGAGACGCTTCCAGGTCTTGTAGAAGCCGAGGAGCCGGCGCTTGCGCACGAATCTCATTACTGCCGAGTGCCATACCAAACCCCATTTCTGATGGAACCTCACCTCCGAGTGCAATGCCCACGAGTCACTCCAGCGGACCCCGAAGAACGGCAGCTCGGAGAGCTTCAAAGGCGGACCGATGACATAGGTGACGACCGCCGACGGCTCGAAATAGACTTTCCCGCCATGCTGCCTCGTCAGCAGGCAGAGGTCCAGGTGCTCCGACGTGGCACGCAGCTCCTCGTCCAGTGGGCCGATCTTGTCGAACAGAGACATGCGCGCCAGGACGCAATGGAATTCCACGCTGTCACTGTGCTGCCGCTCGAGTTGATCGGACACCTGGTCCCGGACCTTGCCGCTGAGATTGTGTCGGTCGCTGAAATGCGTGCCATCCGGTTGCTCCTCGATATGCATCGTTCCTCCTGCGAAATGGATACGAACCGAAGGCGGTTCCGCGGGGTCCCCGATACAAATGAGCGGGGTCACGAGGTCGGCTCCGGTCTCCTCCGCGCAACGCACCAGTGCGCTCAACCAGCCCGGCTCGAAGACGACATCGTTGTCGACGAAGACGACATACCTGGTCTGCACTCTGGCAAGTCCGAAGTTCCTGGCGACGTTTGGAGGCAGGTACTCTTCGTATCGTCGCAGATCGAATCCCTCTTGATTCGCCAGGCGAGCCAGCAATCTCTTTTCCCTTGCCGGCGAACGCCCGTCTATATATACCAATCTGAACGGCAGATCAGCAGTCTGATACAGGGACCGCAGGGACCTTTCGGCAATCGCGAATCGCTCGCGCTGGGTGACGACAATGGTGACCAGAGGCTCGCTCAAGCTGTTCCCCTCGCTGACATCGCGAACAGGCAACCGATGATATCGCCGAAACGAGGTCCGCGCAGATAGGGAAACTACTGCACCAGGGGCGAGTCCGGAGTCTCGATCTCGACACCCTTGATGTCGGCGCCGGCGGCGAGCCGGCCGATGTACTGGCTGACGGCGCGGCGCCA
>JBAUWJ010000105.1:0-3069 GCA_049583715.1 Arenicellales bacterium
AGGGCCAGCCAGTGGATGAACCACAGGCACGCCGAAGCCCCGACGATGGCAGGCCAGGTGTTGCCCTCGCCGAAGCCCGGCCAGAAGAAGCTCAGGGCGCTGAAGATCAATACCGCGTAGGACACGTTCCCCAGCCACGCGCTCAGCCAGTAGCCCCAGGCGCTGTTGAAGCCGATGAAGGGGCCGAAGCCGGCGCGGGCGTAGGCGTAGGGGCCGGCGTCGAGGTCCGGGCGGCGCATCGACAGGTCCTGGTAGACGAAGGCCAGGGCCAGGACCCCGATCGCGGTGATGATCCAACCGATAATCACCGCGCCGGGGCCGGCGCCCGCCGCCATGTTCTGCGGCAGGCTGTACGCTCCCGACCCGATCATCGAGCCGATCACGATGCCGGAGAGCGCGGTCAGTCCAAGGCGATTGGATGAAGCCGAAACCGTTCGGTCTTTCGTCGTGACACGGGCGATCGAGGTGCTCATTGGTTCGTCCTCCCCCCTTCGGGCCGCATCGTCGCAGGCACGGGTACGCCCGACCGTGGACTCTGTTGAAAGGGTGTTGACAGGTTTGCCAGCGGGGTCGCCAACTTCGTTTGCCCCAACGGCGGCTGGTGGCGACTCCCCGAACGCCATGCGAGGCAGACTTCTATCAGCGTAATCATTGTCTTTACAGTCCTGGGCGGTATTCTTGTTCAATCCGAAAGGACGACTTGCGGTCAGGCGGCCGCTATAACATGACTGGAAGCCCCCAGGCCGACGGAGCCGTCTTCGAACAGGCACGATTATCCTGTTCCGATAAGGGCTGGGGATCTATAACGATGCGTGCGTGTTTTGGAGGTTCCTGCCATTGCGGGGCAGGCGGACATGGCTTCGATCGGATGTGGCGGTAACGGCACCCGTCAGCCGGGTTGCGGGAACCCTTCATCCAGTTTCCGTTTCCCGGAGGAATCCCCAGCCGGCGTTTTCCACGACGACGAGCGCGCGCCCCAACTCCTCAATGAGGCGAACATGAGCCTCCCGCATCCTCGAGGGCCGCCGGAAATCCCCACTTCGAGCCGATCCGCCTTCTCTCTGCCTGCTCCTATTCCTTGCCGGCAAGAAACGCATGCAGCGCCGCCACCACCTGCGCCCCTTCACCTACGGCGGCAGCCACGCGCTTGATCGATCCTGCGCGCACATCACCGATGGCGAATACGCCGGCCCGGCTGCTTTCCAGCGCGCCGTGATGCTTACTCGCCGACTCGCCCGTCAGTACGAAACCCTTGGCATCAAGCATGACGTTGCAGCTTTGCAGCCAGTCGGTGTTCGGATCAGCGCCGATGAACAGGAAAAGATGGCGGATCGACTGCGTGGTCCCGGCGCCGCCTTGACGGTTGCGCCATGTAACGCTCTCCAACGCTTCGCCAGCGCCCTCCAGCGTAATGACCTCGGTCTCCGTCAGCACTTCAATGTTCGGTTGGGATTCGATGCGCTCGACCAGATATCGCGACATTCTGGCAGCCAGCCCCTTGCCGCGGCAGAGCAGCCAGACCTTCGACGCCACGCTTGCAAGGTAAACTGCCGCCTGCCCGGCCGAATTTCCGCCGCCGACCAGCGCCACCTCCTGTCCCGCGACCAATCTGCCCTCCAGCGGCGAGGCCCAGTAATGCACCGATGAACCCTCGAACTGCGCAAGGTTCGGCACGTCGAGTCGGCGATAACGCGCGCCGGTCGCCACGATGACACTGCGCGCTTTCACGCGCTCGCCATTGCGCAGCTCGAGCTCGAAATTGGCGTCATCCCGGGAATGCAGGTTGATCACTTCTTGGGGAATGGTCATTTCGGCACCAAATTTCTGCGCCTGATTGAACGCGCGTGCCATCAGCGCGATGCCGCGAATACCGGTGGGGAAGCCCAGATAGTTTTCGATGCGCGCTGAAGCGCCGGCCTGCCCGCCGAATGCGCGACAATCGAGCACCAGGACCGACAGTCCTTCAGAAGCGCTGTACACCGCCGCCCCGAGGCCCGATGGCCCTGCTCCCACGATTGCCGTGTCATAGAGCCTGTCGGGATCCAGCGTCGAGATCAGGCCGATACAGCGCGCGAGTTCCTCCTCACTCGGATTGCGCAAAAGCTGACCGTTCGGACAAAGCACAATGGGAAGCTCGGACTGCGCGAGACGGAGGCGTTCGAGCAGCGCTTTGGCTTCCGTGTCAGTCTCGCCATCGAGCAACTGGTGTGGATGACCGTTGCGGGCAAGGAAGTTTTCAAGCCTCAACACATCGCGGTCGCCGGCATGACCGACCACGACCGGGCCGACGACGCCGGACTCGATCAAACCCACGCGCCGCAGGATGAGAGCGCGCATGATGATCTCGCCAAGCTCAGCTTCCTGCACGAGCACGTCGCGCAGCCGTGGCGAGGAGATCACCAGCGTTTGGCCGTCTGTGAGTGCGTCGATATTGACGAGGGCGGGCTTGCGGGAGAGCTGCGCCAGCTCACCCATGAACTGGCCTGGATCGAGCGAGACGATTTCCCGATTCTGGCCGATATCGTTGCTCTGGCTGACCTTGACCCGGCCCGACAACAGCACCATGAAGCCCGGCGAGACTTTGCCGCTCTTCATGATGCGCTCGCCCGCCTTGAAGGCGTGAATTTCACCGAAGCGCTTAAGCCGAGCGATCTCCTCCGGCTCGAGCGTTGGGAACATTTGTTCACGCCGCGTCTCGGTGAGCGGCCGTGCCGGGCTTGCCATCGATGCGTCCTCCCGCGCTATCGCACCGAGCTTAGCACGGCTCGGGGTTCGGCTGTATCTTGTCGATTCCGCAGGATGCCGGGGCCTACGGTGACCGGGTTAGACGGGGGGCGTGGTCGGGCGTCGTGACCGCAGCCACGGGGCCGGGCAAGGCGACTGTGTACCGTCTCTCATACCCGTCTCAGCCAATTCTCCCGAGGAAGGTCGTCGATGCGGGCAAACTCTGCTTCGTTATCCGTGACGATGGCGCAACCGAGCGCGACAGCCCTGGGCGACAATGAGTAAGTCGTTTCCGCCGATCGGCTGCCCGGCCCGCTCAAGCCGGCTGCGGATCAGCCCATAGGT
>JBAUWJ010000106.1:0-11986 GCA_049583715.1 Arenicellales bacterium
CGCACCACCATACCTCGACAACACCTTCGTCAGCGCCGCCGTCAAAGTCGTCTTCCCATGATCCACATGACCGATCGTCCCCACGTTCACGTGCGGCTTCGTTCTCTGATACTTTTCCTTAGACATGGCTCACCTCGGTCGAAAGCGTCATTACGGATCGCTGTTGCAGATATATATATAAGTCCAAAGTGGTGCCCACAACTGGATTCGAACCAGTGACCTCTCCCTTACCAAGGGAGTGCTCTACCGACTGAGCTATGTGGGCGTTCAGACGACAGAGGACAGAGGACGGAGGACGGACTCGTCGCCGGGCAGCCGTCCACTGCTCTCCGCCTTCCGGATGGAGCGGGCGATGGGAATCGAACCCACATCATCAGCTTGGAAGGCTGAGGTTCTACCATTGAACTACGCCCGCCTGGTGGAGGGGGGAGGATTCGAACCTCCGAAGGTAGAACCAGCAGATTTACAGTCTGCCCCCTTTGGCCGCTCGGGAACCCCTCCGTAAGCAAAGCGGCCGATTTTCTTACGGTCGGTATACGGTGTCAATGCCATATCGCTGCTGGTCGGGCGCAATGCCCGCAGAGGGAATCGAACCCCCGACCTGCTGATTACAAATCAGCTGCTCTGCCTGCTGAGCTATACGGGCGCGGGGCGCGAATTGTAGGAAAACCGGGCGGGGTCCGCAATGGCAACCGTCGAAATAATAGCGCCGGCTCGCGGATATTCCGGCCCGACGGGCGGACACCCACGCCGGCGTCCGGAAGGCTATCGCCTTGCATCCTCAGGGACAGCCGTATCTCGTGATCTTTACCCCCTTTTCTCCCCAACTCGCGTGGGCCAGCTCCGGGGGAATGCCCTGGGCGACGGCAGGGTCGTCGATCTCCAGCCAGAACGTCGGCTGAAGGACGCGGTTTTCCGGCCGCAGCTTGGCCTGGATCTCGCTCCGGCGCAGGGATTCGAGAAGAGTCTCGGCGCCGTCCCGCTGGGAAAAAAGCCCCAAGGATATGATCCCGCCGCCCGGTTCGTCGTGCTTGACGTAGTAGTCCTTGACCCCGGCGGCGTCCAGTAGGCGGCGCTGGGCGTCGATCGCCGCTTCGCTCTCGAAGGGGCCCAGGAAGATCCTGAAAGCACGGATTTCCCTGGGTTTTACGGTGCGCCGGCTGTAATCCATCGACATGGCGTCGAGCTTCTGCGCCGCCAGATCCGCCACCGCCGAATTCACGAACGGTCCGATACGCGCGCAGCGCCGCCCCGCCTGCGCCGAGGATCCGTCTTGATGTCTGACCTCGCTGAGCAGGCGCATGCTCTCGGCACTGACCACGGGGTAGGCGGAAGCACCGGAGGACCGTCGCGGCGAGTGTCCCGTGGCCCAGAGAAACAGGGCGGCGTTGACGAGGACCAGGAATCCGACCAGCCATCTCATGACGGGGTCATTCTCCCGCCCCCCTGGACCCAGAATCGCCACGGTCGGAGTCGAGAACCCGCCAACCGGCCCCTCCAGGCACCACGGCACCTTCAGCATCGCACCTGTTCAATGAGCTTCCTCCTTCCGCTGCGACATTCGAGCCAGGCCTCTCAGCACCAGCTCCGCGTCGTGCCGGACCGGACGTGCGATCATTGGACCAAGCTGCGGCCAGGAACCACCCGTTGCGATCCAGGCAATACCAGCGCGAAGGCGCTCCACCTCGGCCACGCAACGCTCCAAGGCTCCGGCCAGGCCGAAGCCGGTACCGCTCGCAACGCACTCGGCCGTGCTGTGACCGAGCACCACTCTGGGTACAGGAGCCGCCTCTCGAATGCGAGCCGTTCCGGTCAACAGGCTCCGCTGCATCAGCGTGAGGCCGGGGAGTATCAGGCCGCCGAGGTGGCGGCCGTCGCCGTCGACGACGTCAACGGTAACCGCCGTGCCGGCGTCTATGACCCCAAAGGGGCCCGGGGAGAAGCTGCGCGCCCCCAACATCGCCGCCCAGCGGTCGTTGCCGAGCTGCGCGTAATCGGCATACCCGTTGACGATGCCGAGCGCCTCGGGCCCGGAGCGGAGCCATTCGGGCCTGAAACCCCAGTTTTCCAGGATCCATTGCGCCATCCGGGCGTCGAAGGAATCGCCGGCAACGCTGCAAATCAGGGCCGCGGACGGGGCCCTCAAGGCGGACCACGCCGCCCTCAGGGCGTCATCCAGCGGCTCCTCCCGCTCCACGGGGAAGCCGGCCTCGAGCGTCCCGTCGATGAGACACCCCCACTTGATGCGCGAATTTCCGACGTCCACCAGCAGTTTCATCGCGGCCTGACGCTGACCTCGCCCTGTGTGAAAGCGTGGACATCCCCGTCCTCCCCCACCACCTGCAGACGCCCCGATCCGTCCACGCCCGTCGCTCGGCCGTTGACAACGACGCCGCCGGCGCTGCGTACCGTGACCGATCGGTCACACAGCGCGTCCAAACGCTTCCACTCGGACCGGTAGGGGGAGAATCCGTCCGCGGGGAACGACTCGAAGGCGGGCAACAGCACATCGAGGCACCGGGCCGCGAGGACATTCCTGTCGAATGGCCGACCGGTCACGGTTTCCAGGTCGACCCACGGCTGGTCGATGCCGCGGGCCAGACCCGGGTCCATCGAGACGTTGATCCCGACCCCGACCACGATGCGACACGCGCTTTGGGCCTCTGCGCTGACATCCAGCAGCAGACCACACAGCTTCCGCCGTCCATACAGGACATCGTTGGGCCACTTCAGTTTCAAGCCCTGCGCCCCGAGAGACTCCAAGGCTTTGATGATCGACAGGCCGGTGACGAGCCCGAGGGTCGGCAGCGCGGGCGGCCACTGCGGGTAGTCGACCCCGATCGACATGACAAGATCACGATACGGCGAGGCCACCCACGCCCGTCCGCGCCGGCCGTGGCCGGCGGTCTGTCGTTCCGCGAGGCAGACCCGACCGCCCAAGGGGCGGGAATCAATGTTGCGCAGGACGTGCGCGCTCGTGGAGTCGACCTCCTCCAACACCTCCATGCCGTCGAGGAGCCCGCGCGCGCGCTCGGACAGGCGTCCGGTGATGGCGGACTCATCCAGAAGCACCACCCCCTCCGCCAGGCGGTAACCGCGGCCCGGCACGCGGTGGATTGGCACACCCCGCGCCACGAGGGTTCGTACATGGTTGTGAATCGCGGCGCGGCTCAAACCCAATGCCGTTCCGATCTCGGTGCCCGTTCGGAATTCATGCTGGTTCAGGCACTTAAGAAGCCGGTGTCGCACGCCCTCCATGGGTCTATTGTAGGGGATCGGCGCCCCGGTAAGCACAAAAATCCGCGGGCGCACCCCCTTCGAGGCTGGTAAACCGACGGCCGATTCTATATCCTTTAGTCCTTCAGTTGATTCACCGAAGAGAGGAAACCATGATAAAGCGATTAACTCTAGCCATCGCCGCGTTCGCCATTTCCACGGCGGCATTGGCCGACGATGTCGTAAAGATCGGTATGCTGCAGGGCTTCACCGGCCCCACCGAGTCTTTGGTGGCGCCAATGGTCAAGGGGGGCGACCTGGCCATCAAGGAAGTGTCCGACAGCGGGCTCTTCCTGGGCGGAAAGAAAGTCGTATCGGTACACGGTGACAGCACCTGCACCGACGCGGCGGCGGCGACCGCAGCAGCGGAGCGGTTGGTCACTTCGGAGAAGGTCTCCGCGATCAACGGCGCCACCTGCTCGGGTGCGACCACCGCGGTGCTCAACAACGTGGCGATCCCGAACGGTATCGTCATGATCTCGCCCTCGGCGACCTCGCCGGCGCTGTCGACGATGAAGGACAACGGTCTGTTCTTCCGGACCGCCCCGTCCGATGCCCGCCAGGGCCAGGTGCTGGCCGACATTCTCAAGCGGCGCGGCATCAAGTCGGCGGCGGTGACCTACACCAACAACGACTACGGCAAGGGCCTCGCCGACAGTTTCACGGCAGCGTATAAGAAGGATGGCGGGAAAGTGACGATCGTCGCCGCCCACGAAGACGGGAAGTCCGATTACTCGGCTGAAGTCGCGGCCCTGGCAGCCGCCGGCGGCGACGTGCTGGTAGTGGTCGGCTACCTCGACCAGGGGGGCAGGGGCATCATTCAATCGTCTCTCGACAGTGGCGCCTTCAAGACCTTCGTCCTGCCGGACGGCATGGTCGGCCCCTCCCTCACGGACCATTTCGGCAAGGCCATCGACGGCTCGTTCGGCACCCATCCGGGCAGCGACAGCCCCGGCCAGAAGATGATGGTCAAGCTGGCCCAAGGCATGGGCCTCAAGGGCAGCGAGTCGTACGTGCCCGAGTGCTATGACGCCTCCGCGCTGATCCTGCTGGCCATGCAGGCGGCCAACTCCACCGAAAGCTCGAAGTTCAAGGACATGGTCATGAAGGTTGCCAACGCCCCGGGCGAGAAGATCTATCCCGGACAGCTCGCCAAGGGCCTCAAGATCCTCGCGAGTGGCGGCGACATCGACTACGTCGGCGGCTCGGATGTCGAGCTGATCGGCGGCGGCGAGGCTGCCGGTTCGTACCGGGAGGTGGAAGTCAAGAACGGGAAGTTCGAGACCGTGATGTACCACCACTAGTCCTTATGGTCCCGCAGTTCGGATAGAACCAGTTCGGATGAGGGAAGAAACGGTCAGGACGATTCGTCCTGACCGTTTCTGTATCCGTTGGGGGGGAAATGATCTCAGTCGTGGATCTCCACAAGCACTTCGGCGGCATTCGCGCCGTGGAAGGCGTCACCCTGGAAATTGCCAAAGGCTCTATCACGGGGCTGATCGGTCCGAACGGCGCCGGAAAGACCACCCTGTTCAACGTCGTTGCCGGCGTCTTCAAGCCGACATCCGGGCAGGTGTACCTCGATGGAGAGGACATCACCGGCCTCGAGCCGCACGAGCTGTTCCAGAAAGGGTTGCTCCGCACCTTTCAGATCGCCCACGAATTCTCCACCCTGACGGTATTGGAGAATCTCATGATGGTGCCCGGCGGGCAGCCCGGCGAGCAGCTCAGATACGCGTGGTTCAGAAACAAGCTGGTGCGCGAGCACGAAGTGCAGGTGCTGAGGAGAGCCCGGGAGGTCATCGAATTTCTGGAGATCTCGCACCTCGAGCACGAGCTGGCGGGCAATCTCTCCGGCGGCCAGAAGAAGCTGCTCGAGCTCGGCCGCACCATGATGGTGGACGCCAAGATAGTCTTCCTCGATGAGGTCGGCGCCGGCGTCAACCGCACCCTCTTGAAGACGATAGGCACGTCCATCGAGCGGCTCAACCAGGAGCGCGGATACACCTTCTGCCTGATCGAGCACGACATGGATTTCATCGCGCGCCTTTGCAATCCGGTCATCTGTATGGCGGAAGGCAAGCCGCTGGCCCAGGGTACGGCCGAGGAGGTCCAGAACAACGAAGAGGTCATCGAGGCCTATCTCGGCACGGGGCGCAAGCACCAGAGGGTGGCGGAAGAGTCATGAAGTTTCTCTCGGCGCTTCACATGACGGGGGGCTACGGTGGCGGCGCCGACATCATTGAGGACTGCAGCATCACCGTGGAGAAGGGCGAGATTGCGGTGGTGGTGGGCCCCAATGGGGCCGGCAAGTCCACGGCCATGAAGGCGGTGTTCGGTATGTTGAACCTGCGCGAAGGTTCGGTGGTCCTCGACGGAGAGGACATCACCCGGCTGCCGCCCCAGGAGCGGGTGCGCGTGGGGATGGGGTTCGTGCCTCAGAACAACAATATCTTCGTCTCGCTCACCGTGGAGGAGAACCTCGAGATGGGCGCATTCATCAGGGAAGACGACATCGACGAGACCATGGAGCAGGTATACCACCTTTTCCCGGTCCTGAGGGAGAAACGCTACCAGCCCGCGGGCGAGCTTTCCGGCGGCCAGCGCCAGCAGGTGGCGGTGGGTCGGGCCTTGATGACGAAACCCAAGCTGCTCATGCTGGACGAGCCGACCGCGGGCGTCTCGCCCATCGTCATGGACGACCTCTTCGACCGGATTCTGGAGATCGCCAAGACGGGCATCGCCATCCTGATGGTGGAGCAGAACGCCAAGCAGGCGCTGGAGATCGCGGACCACGGTTTCGTCATGGTGCAGGGAAAGAATCGTTATACCGATACCGGCAAGGCGCTGCTCGCAAACCCGGACGTGCGGCGGTCATTCCTGGGGGGTTGAATGCACATTCTCGACGCGCTGGTCCTGTTCGCCAATTTCGTCTTCGTCCCCGCGACGGCCTACGGCGCACAGCTCGCGCTCGGCGCGCTGGGAGTCACCCTGATATTCGGTATCCTGCGTTTCGCCAATTTCGCCCACGGTGAGCTGATGTCCTTCGGCACCATGGTGACCATCCTGGTGACCTGGTCCCTCCAGGGGCACGGTGTCAGCATCGCTCCCCTGCCCACGGCCCTGCTGGCCCTGCCGGTCGGAATCCTCGCCGCGGTCGCGATGGCGTTGGCCACTGACCGCGTCGTCTACCGGTTCTACCGCCGCCAGCGGGCGAACCCGATCATCTTCGCTATCGTCTCGGTGGGCGTGATGTTCGTCATGGCCGGGTTGGTCAGAATCATCATCGGCCCCGCCGTCCAGGATTTTGCCGACGGCTCGAGGTTCATCATCACGGCCTTCCAGTTCAGGGCGGCGACGGGATTGGCGGAGGGCCTCGCCATCAAGCAGACCCAGGTCATCACCCTGGCGATAGCGGTCATCGTGGTCGCCGCGCTGTTCTGGTACCTCCAGAAGACACGCTCCGGCAAGGCCATGCGCGCTTATTCGGACAACGAGGACCTGGCGCTCCTGTCGGGAATCGACCCGGACCGGGTCGTCATGATTGCCTGGATCATTACCGCGGCGCTCGCGACCATAGCCGGCGCTCTGTACGGGCTCGACAAGGCCTACAGGCCTTTCGTTTACCTGCAGATTCTCCTGCCTATCTTCGCGGCGACGATTCTCGGCGGCATCGGCCAGCCCGTCGGCGCCATACTCGGCGGCTTCGTGGTGGCGTACTCCGAGGTCATGGTCACCTACGCCTACAAGAAGTTCCTCACCTACCTGCTGCCGACGGACTGGGCTCCGCACGGCCTGGTGCAACTTCTGTCGACCAACTACAAGTTTGCCGTGTCGTTCATCATTCTGGTGGCGGTGCTGTTGATCAGGCCGACCGGGATCATCCGGGGGAAGGTCATAGTATGACTAAAAGAGTGGTCGTGTATTACTCGGTGATGCTCGCGATCCTGATCGGGGTGGGCTTCTATCAAAGCTGGAATGTGGCGCTCGGAATCCTCAACCTCGGCCTGATCTCCGCGATCATGTCGCTCGGCGTGAACATGCAGTGGGGATACGCCGGCCTGTTCAATGTCGGGATCATGGGGTTCACGGCCCTCGGAGGCCTGTCCGCGGTGCTCGTCGCCGAGCCGCCCGTGACCCAGGCCTGGGCTGTAGGTGGATGGGGCATCCTGTGGTCCTTCGTGAGCCTGGTGGGCACGGTCATAGCCATCATAGTGGCCCGCCGCCTGGTCCCGGCCTACCTGAAGTTGTTCGTCACCATCGTGCTCATCATCGCCGGCGTACTGGTGATCCGGATCTTCTACATCCCCGCGGTCGATCGCATCGAGGCCGTCGATCCTGCCCATACCGGATACCTGGGCGGGATGAATCTGCCCATCCTGGTGTCCTGGGCCGTGGGCGGACTGGTGGCAGCCGGCGCTGGGTGGTTGATCGGCAAGGTTTCCTTGGGGTTGAGGGCGGATTACCTCGCCATTGCCACGCTGGGCATCTCGGAAATCATCATCTCCATCGTGAAATACGAGGACTGGCTGACCCGCGGCGTCAAGAACGTCACCGGCCTCCCGCGGCCCGTCCCCTACGAAATAGCCCTGCAGAAGTCTCAGTGGTTCCTGAATCTCGTCCACTGGCTCGGTGGTAACATCGAAAATGCGGCAAGTGTCACGGTGAAGCTCTGCTATGCCAGCCTGTTTCTGACGGTCCTGGTCGTCATCATGTGGTTCGCCGAGAGAGCACTGAAGTCGCCCTGGGGCCGGATGATGCGCGCCATCCGGGACAACCGCGATGCAGCCAGCGCTATGGGTAAGGACGTCACGTGGCGGCACCTGCAGGTGTTCGTCCTCGGCTGCGCGGTGTGCGGCATTGCCGGGGCCATGTTGACGACCCTGGACGGGCAGTTCACACCCGTGAGCTACATACCGCTGCGCTTTACGTTTCTCATCTGGGTCATGGTCATCCTCGGCGGGTCCGGGAACAACTGGGGTGCGGTCCTGGGCGGATTCGTGATCTGGTTTCTGTGGGTCGAGGCGGAGCCGCTCGGCAACGCCGCCATGAACCTGATCACGCTCCCGATGGCGAACGGCTCCTGGCTCAAGGAACACCTCATCGCCGGCGCGGCCTACACCCGCCTCCTGCTCATGGGAGCGATTCTGCTCGTGGTCATGCGCTTCGCTCCCAGAGGGCTGATACCGGAACGCTGACGGCGGAGCCCGCCGGGCGCTCCGCACCCTGCTGTCGAGCCCACCGGATCACGCCGGCAATGGAACAAGCCGCCGCGCCTCAATAGAACAACGCCAGCATCGCGGTGATGACCACGAGATACAGAAGGGTCATGATCGATCCGGCGCGCAGAAAATCACTGACCCGATAGCCGCCCGGACCCATGATCAGGGCGTTGACCTGGTGGGTCGGAATCAGGAACGAATTCGAGGTCGCCAACCCTATGGTCAGGGCGAAGACGGCGGGATCGGCACCGCTCCTGACGGCGATATTGACCGCCAGTGGCACCAGCAGGACCGTCGCACCGACATTGGAGATCAGCAGGCAGAACACCGTGGCCAGGGTTCCGAGCGAGAACAACAGCACCCATACCGGCATGCCTTGAAGATCCCGGAGTATCTCATTGGCCATCCAGGCGGCTGCGCCGCTGCGCTCGACAGCCGCCCCCAGGGGGATCAGGCACGCCAGAAGAAATACCGACTGCCATTCGATCGCGCGGTACGCCTCCTCCATCCGCAGCACGCCGAAGAGCACCATGCCGGTGGCTCCGGCCATCAGGGCCACGGACAGCCGGATGTCGGTGAATATGATCAGGGCGATGGAGAACACGAAGCAAGCCGCCGCCGCTCGGAGCTTCTCCGGGCGGTAGGTCTCCCTGGGGAAGTCCGTCACCACCGCGAAGTTGGAATCGTTGGCGAGCACCGTCAGGTCTTCCCAGCGGCTGTGCAGGATCAGCGTATCCCCGGCCTGAAACACTATATTCGGAATATCAGAATCGAGGACCTGGTTGATCCGGTAGATGGCGAGAATCTTGGCGCCGTATCTCTTGCGGAATTGCACCGTCCCGACAGTCTTGCCGATCATGTCGGAGTCCGGGGGAATGACCACTTCCGCGATCCCGGCGCTGGTAATGCTGAGGTACTCGGAAAAGGATTCGATATCCGGCTTGAGCTCCAGGCCGTGGCGTTTGGCATACAGATCCACCTCCTCCTTCGAGCCCATGATCGCCAGCTCCGAGCCGGCCCGTATCCAGGTGTCCCGGCCCGGTATGAGGTGAAATTCCTTGCCGGTCCGCACCCCGAGTATCCAGCCGGCGCGGCCGCGCTCCTCGACGTCCCGGAGCTGAACGTCGACCAGATCGCTGCGCGGCGTCACCCTCAGCTCGTAGATCTGGCCTTCTATGCCGTACAGGTCGCGGAAATGCTGCAGGTTGTCCACGCCGGCAACTTTGCCCCCGGCGCTCGGAAGAACGAATCGCCGGCTGAGAGAGAAATAGCCGATTCCCGCCACGACCAGCGCGAGACCCACCGGTGCCACCGAGAACAAGTCGAAGGTGTGCATCGGCGGTACGTTCGCCGGCAGGGTCCTGTTCGACGTCAGAATCAGATCGTTCAGCAATATGAGGGGGCTGGAGCCCACCATGGTGACCGTGCCGCCGAGAATGGTGGCGAAGCCCATGGGCATCAACAGCCGGGACAGGGGGATCTGGGTCCGCCGCGAGATACGGGTGACGACAGGGAGGAACAGCGCGGCCGCGGCGACGTTCTGCATGAAGGCCGACACCCCCGCGGCCGCGGCCGATACCGCCGGGATCAGCCGCTCCTCGGTGCGCCCCGCATAGCGCAGTATCTTGGCGGCGACCTTGCTCATGACGCCCGTCTTGTCGAGCCCCGCGCCGACGATCATGATGGCGATGATCGAGATCACGGCGTTGCTGGAGAATCCGTCGAACAGCTCCTTCTGATCCACCAGACCGTGGTACCCGGGCACGGCGGAGCTCAGACCAAGAATCACCAGGATCAGAAGCGCCGCCACGTCCACGCGGACAATATCGGAGGCAAAGAGAAAGACCGTCAAACCCAGGATCGCGAACACCGCGATCATCTCATTGGTCAATGCAACGCTTTCCAAGGTCCCGGCCGCTGGATGGACTGTCAGTGAAGGATGAAACCTGCGGCAATATATCACACGGCATTTTCACGACGCTTCCTGCTCGCGGTCGTCGAGATTCGGATAAAGCCAGGCCGGCGGGCGTCGGGGCTGCCGCGACGAATCCGGACCAACCCCTGCCCGGATCAACCCTGCGTGGTAAGCAGGGCCTTTATCCGCGAAAAGCCCTTGCGCTCAGCGATGCTTGTCGCCGTATTCCCGTCCCGGTCACGGGCATGGATGTCCGCGCCGGCGCCGATCAGGAGCTGAACGATATCCGCGTAACCGGTAAATGCCGCCAGCATCAAGGGGGTCTTGCCGCTCAAGGTGGTGACGTTGACGTTGACCCCCGACTGGATGAGTCGCTGAACGTTCTTCACGTTGCCGGTGGAGATCGCCTTTATCAAGGCCCTCGCGCCGTGGACCGAGCCCTGCAGTCGCTTCGGGTTGTTCTCGGGAATGACCTTCAGAAACCGATTCACAGCCGCCACGACCACCATCACGACCAAGGTGAAGAACATGATGGAGGGATCGATATTGAAGCGGTCGGCCATCTCCGCGGGCAGATTCGCGCCGGCGGCGAGAATCACGGTCATCAGCAGGAGGGTGAACCGCAGGTACCTGAGGATGGAAACCGCGATGATGGCGGTCAGCGCCATCAGGAGATATTTCTTCTCTATGGAGTATGCGGAGGCGAAGTCCTCCGGGAGGTTGGCGGCCACCGCCATCAGGACGACCAGCACCAGGAGCCAGACTTCCTTAGACGATTCCTTGAATATGATCACGATTTGAGCGCGGCCCGGCCGGGGCGCCGTACGGTCGTCGTTACCTCACCACGAGCCCAGCCTCTTGTCGCGTTCCCCCTCGAGTCTGTCAGTGGTTTCCTTCAGCCGGCTTACCAGGTGCTTGATCATCCGGGCGCCGATATCCGGCCTGGTCGCGAGCAGTTTCTCAAGCTCGTCGGGTCTGTAGACGGCGAGCACCGAATCGCTCAGGGCCGTGGCCGTTGCGGTTCTGGGCGTGTTGCCTATCAGGGCCATCTCCCCGAAAAACTCGCCGGGACCCACTTTGATGAGCACCAGGCGCCCGCTCGTCGTGTCACGGTAGATCTGCACCATACCCTGAATGACGACATACATCGCATCGCCGAAATCCCCCTCCGAGAAGACGATTGTCCCCGCGGCCAGCTCTCTTCTGTTTTCGTTCAATTCTTTCGAGCACCCCCTTGACTACCCCAGATAGTAGTCTTTCCCCAACCCGGCGAAAAGTCAACGTCGGGAAGTTTCGAATATCCCGGCCCCTCCTCGCCGTGGCGGCTTCCCGGCCTGGCGCCCTTCTTTTCGCCCGATTCCCGACTTCCAGGCGGCGGATCACCCGCCACCGGCGGGACTACGCTTCAGGTCTTCGGAAAGGAGCGCATCCTATTCATCAGTCACGCAGCCATGAGAGGCGTCCTGAACGTTCTTGATGTACTTGTACAAGGTGCCACGGGTCGCCTTGTAGGGCGGCATCTGCCACTGCGCGCGGCGCGCCTCGAGCTCCGAATCGCCGAGGTCGACCGACA
>JBAUWJ010000107.1:0-37442 GCA_049583715.1 Arenicellales bacterium
GTCCATCATGAGGCGCTTGATCTGGTCGCGCGTGAACGGCCCCGCGAGGTACGACATGGTCCAGCGGGTGTTGAATACGACCGGCGTGCGCTCGTGGACGTTATGCATCAGGAACCTGCGCTTGCCGAGCCCCGTGAGGGTCCGCTCCATTTCCTGCCGGTCGAATTTCGCCCCGGCATCGGCGCCTTCCAGGCCTTCCATCACTCGTCCCTTGTCGCGGTCGGTCTGCAGGCGTCCGATGAACCAGGTTCCGGCATTCGACAAAGCCTTGTAATCGAGATCCACCGGGTTCTGGGTCGCGAGCACCAGTCCGACGCCGTAGGCACGCGCCTGCTTCAACAGCGTCAGGAGGAGCGTCTTCGAGGGCGGGTTACCGAGCGGCGGCAGGTAGCCGAAGATCTCATCCATGTACAGCATCGCCGCCAGGCTGCCCGTCCCCGGCTGGCGGCGCATCCAGGCGATGATTTCGTTGAGCAGCATCGTGAGGAAGAACATGCGCTCCGAATCGCTGAGGTGCGCAATGGACACCACCGACACACGCGGCTTCCCGGACTCGGTGTAGAACAGTTGCTGTGCATCGAGGGCGGTGCCCTGCATCCAGGCCTCGAATCCCGGTGCGGCTAGCAGGTTGTTGAGCTGCATGGCGAGCTTGAAGCGCTCCTTGGCGGGAAAGAACTGGTCCATGGACATGACGCCCACCTTCGACACCGGCGGTTCCTGGATGGCCGCGATGAGCGCCGGAAGGTCGATGCTCCGGCCCTTCTCCCAGGTGTGTTGCAGCAGCGTTGAGAGCAGAATGTGCTCGCGGCTGGTCAGGGGATCCGCGTCGATGCCGAGCAGCGCCAGGACACCGGTGGCCGTGGAGCTCAGCCTCTCGTTCAGGAGGTCGGTGTCCTCGCGGATGGCGGCGGGAGGGCTTTGGAAGGTCTTGAGCACGGAGATCGGTATGCCGGCACTGCTGCCGGGCGTGTAGATGGCGGTCTCCGCCTGGTCCTTGAGCCGGCGAATCCGGTCGGCGGATTCGCCCCACTCCTGCAGTCCTTTACGCCAGGTCTCGGCCTGCTCCCCGGCAAATTCGTCGACGCTCTTTCCGGCGGCGGCCGCCGCCTGGGGATTCACCCAGGGCTTGAACGAGGCCGCGTCGAGGCCGGGGAACGTGAGCATGATGTTGCCGAGGTCGCCCTTGGGATCGATGGCGATCACGGGGATCCTGTCCAATGCGGCTTCCTCGATCAGACCGATGCCGAGTCCGGTCTTGCCGCTCCCGGTCATGCCGATGATGACTGCGTGGGTGGTGAGGTCGGCGGAGTCGTAGAGCATCGGCTGCTCCGTCTGCGACTGTTTTTCGGCATCGAAGATCCTGCCGAGATAGAACGAACCCAGCCCTTCAAGATCCTGAACCATCTGCACCTCGGTTTGTCGAGTCGGTTGGTATGCGTGCCGCGACCTTCCCGGGGAGGCGCCGCGGCAAGCGGACGAACGCGCGGCTCGCGCCGCGGAATATTAGCCCGAAGCCGCGGCAGAATGCATCTGCGACCCCTCGCCGGGGAGCGTTCGCGCCGCCGCGCGGGAGTCCGGCGCTGCAGCGGCGCACAATTCCCGCGGGCGCTCCGGCGGCGTAGAATCTGCGCTCCCAGGGTCCGGTATCTCGAACCTGTACTGAAGAACCCGTCGAAAGCGTGGAGGCGCGGAAGCATGAACGTTGAAAGGTTGACCCGGCTTTACGCCGAGGTCCTCGACGAGCTTGGCCTGGACCGTTCGCGGGATGGCTTGAAGAACACGCCGGAGAGGACCGCCCGGGCGCTGCAATACCTCACCAAGGGCTACCACGAGTCGCTGGAGGAAGTCGTCAACGGCGCGGTGTTCGACTCCGACAACGACGAGATGGTGCTGGTCAAGGACATCGAGCTGTATTCCCTGTGCGAGCACCATATGCTGCCGTTCATCGGCAAGTGTCACGTGGCCTACATTCCGACGGGCAAGGTGCTGGGTCTGTCGAAGATCGCCCGTATCGTCGATATGTTCGCCAGGCGCCTCCAGATTCAGGAAACCCTGACCAAGCAGATCGCCGAAGTGATTATGGGGATCACCAATGCGAAGGGTGTCGGCGTGGTCATCGAGGCGCAGCATCTGTGCATGATGATGCGGGGCGTGGAGAAACAGAATTCGTTGATGAAGACGTCCATGATGCTCGGCACGTTCAGGCGGGACTCACGCACTCGCACCGAGTTCCTTCGACTGCTCAAGGACTGACCCCCGCGGAGCCCGGGCGCCGGGAAAGCGCGGCCCGCGATGCCCGCCTGTGTTTGCAACGGAAAGCGGCGGGAATCCACGGGCGGCCTGTCAGCCCGAGTGTTCCTTGGCCGCCTTGGCCACCAGATAATTGATCAACTGAAGCAGCTGCTCGTGGCCACCCGCGCTGCCGACGGTCGCGCGGTATCGACCGTCCACGATGATGGTGGGGACTCCCGTGGCGCCGTATGCCGCGAACATGCGCTCGGCGTTGCGCACGTTCGCATCCACTGCGAAGGAGTTGAATGCGTCTTTGAATTCCTTCTCTCCGATCCCGTACTTGGCGACGAACTTCACCAACCCGTCCAGGGTGTAGATCCGATTACCCCGCTGGTGGATCTCGTCATAGAAATCCTTGTGAACCTTGTTGACGATACCGAGGGCCTGAAAGGCGTAGAAGGCGCGGGCGTGAAACTCGCTGGCCTTCTGGAAGATCCCCGGCATGAGGACGTATTCGGCGTTCTTCGGCTTATTGTTCTTCGCCCAGTTCTCTATGAAGGGCTCCAGCGCGTAGCAATGCGGGCAGCCGTACCAGAACAGTTCGCGAACTTCTATCTTGTCGCCCGTTACGACCGGCTGAGGCTTGGCGATCTTGAAATAATTGACGCCTTGCTCCCAATCCGCCGCCTGTGCGCCGAGCGCCACGAGAACCAGAAGGAAGGCCGCAGCGAGCTGCAGCACTCGTTTGACAGTAACTTCCAAAATCTACCTCCTGCCAACAGGGGAATGACACACCGCCGGACCCGTCGCGGGCCGGGACAGGCAATCCCTCCCGGGGAGCCCTGAGTGCGTCGGTGGTGCCTTAACTTACCAAGCTTCGATGCGCGGCGTCCACACGCGCGCGGTCGAAAGGGCTCAGGGCGCCATGCGCGACACCAGCCTGCGAACCAGGTCCTCGAAGCCGCCGTTGCTCATGATGACAACGCGATCGCCGGGGCGGCTGGTCCGGTGCACCCGCTCGATGATTTCGTCGATGTCGTCGAGTACGACAACCGAAGCGGTTTCCAGTTCGCGGGCATTCCACTTCATCCCCGGCGACTGGTACACGATCGCTTCGTCCGCAGTGGACAGGGCCTGTTGCAGGGATTCCCGGTTCACCCCCATGCGCATGGTATTCGATCGGGGTTCGAAGACGCATACGATGCGGCCTTCGCGCCGGTGCTGGCGCAGCGCCGCGATGGTACGGCGTACCGCGGTTGGATGGTGGGCAAAATCGTCGTAGATGGTGACCCCGTTGAGATCGGCCACCCGCTCCAGGCGCCGCTTGACCGACCGGAAGCTCCGGATGGCCGAGCGTGCGCTGTCGGGATCGACCCCCGCGTGGTGGGCCGCCGCCAGGGCGCCGGCCGCGTTCGAGGCGTTGTAGTCGGCGAGGAGCTGCCAGTCGTATTCCACGTCCATCCCCCCCGGGCCACGCAGCCGAAATCCACCCGGTTCCGTCCCTCGGCTATCCACGGACCAGTCGCAGCGTTCACCCGCCGTACCGAAGTATTCAACCGGGGTCCAGCAACCCATCTCGATGACTGCGGCCAGGTTCGGGTCGCTGCCGTTGACGACCAGGCGGCCGTTGCCGGGCACCGTGCGCACGAGGTAGTGGAACTGGCGGATGATGGCCTCGAGGTCGACGAAGATATCGGCGTGGTCGAATTCCAGATTGTTCATCACCAGGGTGCGGGGATGGTAGTGAACGAACTTCGAGCGCTTGTCGAAGAACGCCGTGTCGTACTCATCCGCCTCGACCACGAAGCACTCGCCGCCGCCGAGGCGCGCCGAGGTGCCGAAATTCCCCGGGACGCCGCCGATGAGAAAACCGGGGGCCATGCCTGCCTGGTCGAGGATCCAGGCCAGGAGGCTCGAAGTGGTGGTCTTGCCATGGGTGCCGGCTACCGCCAGCACCCAGCGGTCCCTCAGGACTTCCTCGGCGAGCCACGCGGGACCGGAGCAGTAGGGGAGGTTCTCGTTCAAGACCGCTTCGATCAACGGATTGCCCCGTGACAGGGCATTGCCGATGATGACCCGGTCCGGCTCGAGCTCCTCGAGGTGGCGGGCCAGGTATCCCTCGCGCACGGGAACACCCAGGGCCGCGAGCTGCTCGCTCATGGGAGGGTAGACCCGGGTGTCGGACCCGCTGACCTCGAACCCCAGCTCCACGGCGAGCCTGGCGACTCCCCCCATGAAGGTGCCGCCTATGCCGACGATGTGGATATGGCTCATATCCTGAGGGTGCCGAATAGAATGAAAACCATCAATACGGCGAAGACCTGAAGACCGAGGGTGATCAGGATGCTCTGGCCCACGCTGACGTCCATGGCGTGGCGGTCGATATTGACGGCCACCGCGAAGGTCCAGACGCCCAGACCGAAGATGATGAGCAGGGGAAACTGTGCCTGGGGCGTACCCTGGACCTTGATCGCCCAGTTCACGAAGGGCCAGTCCACCAGTTGCAGCAACGCGGCGGTGCCGAAAATCGTGGCGGCGGTCTGCACGAAGCGCTCGGGTTTCGACCGGATACGCAGCGCGATCCAGAGCGCGAAGCCGTAGGCGGCCACGTGTACAATGGCGATCAGGGCGACCACCAGAGAGGTCTCGTCCTGAACCGGATAGCTGGCGAAGATGCCGGCGCACAGCACCACCGCGGCGAGCATCATCCACCCCTGCGAGTAAGGGAAATCCTGCGGTTTTGCTTGAAACAAGCAAAGGTCGACAAGTAATCTCAATTCATTCATCACCATTACCGGCGGGCGCGCGCATCGATCGATCATAGCAATGCCCGCCGCGTCGTCGCCATCCCGGGTGGCGCCATCTCCAACCCATGTCCACTGACTTGATCGAAACACAAGAGGACGTCGAGGATCTGTGCCGGCGGCTGAAGGCCGAGGCCGCCGTTGGTGTCGACACCGAGTTCCTGCGCGTCAGAACCTACTATCCGAAGCTGGCCCTGGTGCAGACCTCGACCGGCAACGATATCTATTGCTTCGACCCGCTGGTGGAAGGATTGCGCCTCGACGCCCTGTGGGACGTGCTCTCGGATCCGGGTATCTGCAAGGTCATGCACGCCGCCCGCCAGGACATGGAAGTGCTGCTCCATGCTACGGGGATCATGCCCCGGCGGCTGTTCGATACGCAAGTCGCGGCGGGACTGCTCGGGTATGGCGGGCAGGTGGGCTACGCCGCGCTGGTGGAAACGGAATTCGACGTGGTGCTGCCGAAGTCCGTGCAGCGCACGGACTGGACCCGGCGCCCCTTGAGCGGGGCCCAGCTCGGCTATGCCGAGAACGACGTGCGCTACCTGCTTCCCCTGCACGAACGTCTGGGTGCGAGGCTGGACGCCCTCGGCCGCCTGGACTGGGCACTGGAGGATTCGGAACGGATACTCGATCCGCGGCTTTACGAGGCCCATCCGGAGCAGGCCTACCGCAGGGTGGGGCGCGGTGCGCATCTCGACGCCCGGGCGCAGCAGCGCCTCAAGCACCTGTGTGCGTGGCGCGAGATAGCAGCGCAAAGCCGGGACCTTCCCCGGCACTGGGTGGTGGACGATGAAACGCTGGCGTCGATCGCCGCCGCCGGGCCGCGGTCCCTCGAGGAGCTGCGCCGCGTGGGCGGCCTGCGCCGGGAGATCCTGCGCCGGGACGGGGAGGCCATCGTCGCTTCGGTCAACGAGCGCGTGGACGCGGCCGGACCTCTCTGGTCCAGGCGGATGTCTCTGTCCGACGAGCAGAAGGCGCTCAGGGCCGCGTTGATCGAGGTGTTGAGCGGCACGGCCGCGGCGCTGGGGATCGCCGAGTCCGTTCTGCTGACGCGCTCGGACCTCGAACGGCTCGTGCGGGGGGCGCCCGTCCGGGACGTGATTCGCGGGTGGCGATCAGGGGTGATCGGCCCGCGGATCACCGAGGTGCTGTCCTCGGCGTTGCCGGACTCGACGGTCCGGGATGACCGGCGCTCCGGCGCTTGACCGGGCGCACCGACGCGCGAATGTTCATGTTCCGTAAACCTTCACTGGTTCTAATCCGGCGGCGAACACTGGCGGAGCGTCACGGGCCGGCCAGCGGGCGGGAGCCCGTCGGCACGCGGACCGGGGCGACCTCGAGGCCCCGGGGACTCGGCTACGGCACGGCCCGGAGGGACGGGATATGTCGATCCTGGTAACGGGGGGCACCGGCTTCATCGGCAGCCACGTCGTGGACGCACTGTTGGCAAGGGGCGAACGGGTGCGATGCCTGGTTCGCTCGGCCCGGCGGCTGCGCTGGTTGAAGGGGCTGGACGTGGAGATCGTCGAAGGAGACTGCACGCGACCCGAGGCCTTGGGCCGCGCCGTGCGTGGCGTGGACCGCGTGATCCATGCGGCGGGCGCGACTTTCGCACCCTCGCGCGCCGCTTTTTTCTCGTGCAATGCCGCGGGCACGTTGAACCTGTTGGACGCATGCCTGGCATGCGGCGGGGTCGAGCGCTTCATACTGCTGTCCAGCCAGGCGGCGGCCGGACCCGGAAGCCGGGCGCGTCCGGCCAGGGAAGGTGACCCGCCGCGGCCGCTGTCACCCTATGGCGCCAGCAAGCTGGCAGCCGAAAGGCACTGCCTGGAGGTGGCGGATCGTCTCTCCGTTGGGATTCTGCGACCGTCGGCGGTCTACGGGCCCCGGGATACCGGATTTTTGCCGTATTTTCGGCTGGTCCGGCGTGGATTCCTGATAGAATTCGGCGCCGGAGAGCGCGAAATCAGCCTGTGTTTCGTCAACGACCTGGTTAAAGGGGTCGTTAGTCTGGTCGATAGCCATTTGGCGTCAGGATCTGTATATTTCGTTGCGGACTCAGAACCCTACTCCTGGGCTGCTGTCGAAAAGCTGCTTTGCGCTCTATGGCGTGTAAAGGGACGGCGTATCGTTATACCGGGTGTGGTGTTGAAAACGGCAGGGGTGATTGGTCAGTTGTACGGGGCCGTGACCGGAAGACCTGTACCGATCAACCGGGCTCGAGCCGCGGAGCTTCTGGAAAAGCACTGGGTGTGCGATTCTTCCGCGGCGCGACGGGACCTGGCTTTTTGCCCTGAAATAAATCTAGAAAATGGCTTGCACAAGGCGGTTCGTTGGTACGAACAGAATAATTGGTTATGACAAAAGGTCCAGTAGCGAAAGGGGCTCCAGTGGTGCATACACCGCAGGCTGAGCCGCTTGGTGGCGGGTTCCCGTCGGCAAAACGCGCCTCCATCTTCAACAAGTGCGCCAGATTCACCCGCGCCAGGGAGCTGATTAAGGCGGGCATCTATCCGTATTTCCACGTGGTCGAGTCGGCCCAGGAGCCGGAGGTCATCTGCGACGGGCGCCCGATGATCATGATGAGCTCCAACAACTACCTGGGCCTCACGAACCACCCCAAGGTCAAGGAAGCGGCCATCGACGCAGTGCGTGAATTCGGTACCGGCTGCGCGGGCTCGCGGTTCCTGAACGGGACGCTGTCCATACACGAGGAGCTCGAGGAGCGGCTGGCCAGCTTCCTTCAGAAGGACCAGGCCATCGTCTTCCCCACCGGCTTTCAGGCGAACCTGGGGGCCATTTCCGCTCTGGTGGGCAAGAACGAGCTGATCGTCATCGACAAGATGAACCACGCCAGCATATTCGACGGTTGCCGGCTGTCTTTCGGTCAGATCCGGAAGTTCAAGCACAATGACATGGAAGACCTCGAGCGGATTCTGCAGATGAACGACGGCCGCAACGCGCTGGTCGTGGTCGACGGTGTCTTCAGCATGGAGGGCGACATCATCGATCTGCCCGGACTGGTGCGCGTGTGCAAGAAGTACGGGGCCGGAATCATGGTGGACGACGCCCACAGCATCGGGGTGCTCGGCGAGAACGGCCGCGGAACCGGGGAGCACTTCGGGCTCGAGGACGAGGTCGACCTGATCATGGGGACCTACAGCAAGTCCCTGGCGACCATCGGCGGCTGCCTGGCCGGTGATGCCGATATCATGGATTACCTGAAACACCACGCCCGTTCGCTCATATTCTCCGCGAGTCTGCCCCCCGCCGCGGTGGCCGCGGCCCTGACGGCCCTGACCATCATCGAGACGGAGCCGGAGCGGCGGGAGAACCTGTGGAAGAATGGACGGTATCTGAGCGAGGGTTACAAGCAGCTCGGCTTCGATATCGGAACCAGCGTGACGCCGATCATTCCCGTGATGGTGGGGGACGAGGAGAAGGTGCTCGTTATGTGGCGCAAGCTGTTCGACGAGGGCGTGTTCGCGAGCCCCGTGCTGTACCCCGCAGTGCCCCAGGGTATGGCGTTGATCCGGACGAGCTGCATGGCCACGCACAGCAGGGATAACCTCGACAAGGTGCTGGATGTCTTCGGTCGCGTGGGCAGGGAGATGGGGCTGATCGACTGACTGCCGGATCGCCACCGGAGGCCAGGTCAGGGGCCCACTCCGGTGCTTCGCGATGCCCTGCCGGTCACGAAAGCGGGGCGGGGCTGGAAGGGCGGTTAACCGGGTACCTTCTCGGCGACGAGGCGAGGACGATTGTCACCTTCGAGCATCGAAGAAACCTCTGAGTTGAGCCCGGTCTTCCTTGCGTATCGACTTCCCCCAATCGTGCGTTTCGGCGCGTCGCCGGCGTGGCCGCACGGGCCGTGCGCCACAGGTTGTGAGGACGGCAACTGTCTTCCCGAAGAATTGTCTCTACAGGGATTGATCACGCCCCGTTTGATGGCCCCGTTTGATGGCTGAGGATTCACACGACAATGCCCAATCGCGGCTGGTGACCGTCGTCACCGGCGCCTTCATGCGCTGGTACTGGCTGATTCTTGCCGCGGCTCTGGTCTCGGGTTACTACAGCTTCCAGGTTGCGAGGCATCTCGAGCTCAATACGGACCTGGTGGCATTGATGCCGGCCGGAGTCCCGAGCGTCGAGAACCTGCAGAAGGTGATTCGCAAGACCGGCGGCTACAGCAGCGCGATGGTGATCGTGAAGTCCCCGGACCCGGAAGCGGCCGTACGGTTTCTCTCCGACCTGAGGAAGGAGGTGCTCCGCCTGGATTACATCAGCAGCGCGGAATACGAGGAAGACACATCGATCTTCCACCGCAATCAGCTGCTGTACGTGGACGAAAAGGACCTCGAGGAGATACTGAAGCGCCTTACGGCCCGCATCGAATACGAGAAGCAGCATATCAATTTCGATGTCAAGGACACGTCGGTCTCAATAAAGATCAGGGGCGCCGACAAACAACCGCCATCCCTGGATTTTTCGGACATAGAAAAGAAATATCGGGGCAGCAGTCAGGACAAGAGCAACGAGAAGAAGATCTTCCGGAACGAAGCCGGCAACATCACCATCATGGTGGTGTTGCCCAAGGGCAGCACCACGAGTGTCAAGTATGCCCGCAAGGTGACCGAGGGTCTGCAGTCTCTGGTCGACAAGCTCGACCCGAAGAAGTACAACCCGGACATGACAGTGGCCATAGGGGGACGGGTGGCCAGCCGGGTCGCGGAATTCGATGTGGTGATTTCCGACCTGACCAGCAGCGCCGGATGGTCGATCGGCGGCATCTTGCTGATCATCGTGCTGTTTTACCGGCGTTTCTCGTCGCTTGTCTACATCTGTTTCCCGCTCGCGGTTTCCTTCCTGTGGACCTTTGCCCTGACCAGGATGGTTCTCGGCGGCCTCAATCTGATCACCGTGTTTCTGGTGCTGATACTCTTTGGCCTGGGCATCGACTACGGAATCCACAACCTCCAGAGATATGACGAGGTGAGGGCGAGGGGAGGGGACATTCGCGAGGCCCTGGCAACCATAGTTTTCAAGACCGGGCACGCGGCATTGCTGGCTGCCGCCACCACGGCAGTGGGTTTCTATGCCTTGATGTTGACCGACTTCCGGGCCTTCTCGGAATTCGGCTTCATCGCTGGCACCGGCGTCACGCTGGCGTTCTTCGCAATGTATACCGTGTTTCCGGCATTGATCGTGCTCGCGGAGCGGCTGGGATTGTACCGGCCGCCCAGGCCGCTGCGGATTCGCAAAATCGTGGGGTCCTGGAGGCTGGACCTCAGCAAGCCGGTGCTTATCGTCGGGCTGGTGCTGACCGTAGCGAGCACGATCGCCGCCTTCGAGATCAGCTTCGAGCAGGATTTCGGCAAGCTGGACACCGAGATTCCCCGCATGAAGGTTCTTCGGGACGAGGTGAGAGAAGTGTTCCCCCTGCGCAGCGACAAGGCCGTCCTGTACGTGGACAATCTCGAGGACGTGCGAGCCGTCGTCGCGAAGCTGGAAGAGATCCGGCGTTCCCGCTCGCCGAAGAACGCGACGATCGAGAAGGTGAAGTCCATCTACGACGTGGTTCCGGATACCGAAGAGCAGCGGCGGCGCCTGAAGATCATCGACAAGATTCACGCCCGGATGGTGGAAGCCATTCACCTGCTCGAAGACTTCGGGGCCAAGGACAGCTCCAGAGACACGAAACGCAAAGAGGAGCTTCAAAGGCTGCTCAAATACGCCGGCATACAGGAACTGAAACCCACGCAGCTTCCGCCGGCCATACAGCGCATCTATACCGGCGTAAAGGGCTCAAAGGGCTATCTGGTCTACATCTACAACGCAAGGTCCACGGCGCAGCTTCACAATGCCGAGGCTTTCGTCAACGACATACGGACGATCAAGGCCAACGGCAAGACCTATCATCCTGCCACCGAGGCGATGGTCTTCGTGGACATGCTGAACCTGATGCGCAGCGACGCGAAGCACGCGGTGGCGGTGGTGCTCGTCTCCGTATTCATCGTCCTGCTGTTGGCATATCGGAGCATCAGATCCTCGCTGATCGTCATGATCCCCGTGGTCATAGGCCTGTCCTGGATGCTGGGGATCATGGCTGCCTTCGGAATAAAGCTCAACGTCATCAACATGGTGGTGCTGCCGACGGTGTTGGGGATCGGCATCGACAACGGGATCCACCTGTTCCAGCGCTATGGAGAGGAGGGCTATTCGAATATCCGCTCCGTGGTGTCCACGACCGGCGGCGCCGCGTTTCTCACCACCGCCACCACGCTGCTCGGGTTTGCCGGTACCCTGGCTGCGCAAAACAACGGCCTCCGGTCCCTGGGGCTCGCCGCCACCATCGGGCTCACCACTTGCCTGGTGAGCTCGTTGACAGTGTTTCCGGCACTGCTCAGCCGCTGCGGGAAGCGCCTGATCGGGATGCGCCTGACGGGGAGACACGATACCGGGCCACGAGATTCTTGAAGCCTCGCGCGGGCGCCTGTCAGGCGTCGACAGCGGTTTCGGGGGGGCCGCCGAAGAGTCGCGAACGTTCCTGTTTGGGGGTCCGACGGAAGTAGTTTCGGTAGCATTTGGTGAAGTGCGACTGGGAAGCGAATCCCGCGGCGATGGAGGCGCCGAGTATGCTCATGTCGGTTTCCAGCAGCAGGCGCCTGGCGTGTTCCAGCCTTATCGAGAGATAGTAGCGTTGCGGCGTGCTGTTGCAGTACTTGTGGAAGAGCCGCTCGAGCTGGCGCAGCGACAGTCCGACGGACTCGGCGATGCTGTGGGGGGTAACGGGTGTCTCTATGTTCGCGTACATGAGGGAGATGGCCGCTGCGAGCCTGGGCGATTGAAAGGTCACAATCGAATCACGGGCGCTGCCCTGCTTGTCGTCACTCGTGCGAACGCGATCGTGTTGAAACTGCAGTGCCACCGCGAGCGCCATGTCGGCTCCGAGCTCGTCGGTGATCAGCTTCAATATCAGATCCACCGCCGCCGTCCCACCCGAGCAGGTATAGCGGTCCCGGTCTGTCTCGTAGACGTTGCGGGTCGCATGGGCCTTCGGAAAGGCCTCGCGGAATCCCGGCAGGCTCTCCCAGTGGATGGTGCAGCGGTAGCCGTCCAGCAGGCCGGCACGAGCGAGGATGAAGGCGCCGTGCTGACGCTGCCCATTCGGGTGCCGGCGCGGGCGAGTCGTCTCAGCCAGCGAAGCGCGTTTTCGTCCCGGTATCGGGTCACGTTCTTCCCGCTGCACACGAAGAGATAGTCCAGGGCCGGAGGATCGTCGCGCCTGTGAGTGGGGGTGATGGCAATACCGTTGCCGGCGATTACCGGAAGGTTGTCCATTGAGAATATCGCCCACTGGAACACGGGCCGGCCGGTCAGGTCGTTGGCTGCCCGCAGGGGCTCCACGACCGCCGCGAACGCCATCATGGAAAATTCCGGAACGAGCAGTAACCCGACGTTGCGCGGCATGTCTGGTCCTTTAAAACCACACGGCGTTGATAAGCCAACCAGACTACGACAAACAAAGTCGCGGGTTCAACAATATCCGCTCCGCGGAGGGGATCAGGGTCGAAAGCGGTCTGCACCGAGGTTGGGGATCCCGGACCGGGCCGGTGTGACGCGGGTCCCGGCAGCCCGTCGCGGGCACTCGATCCGGTCGGGGGAAACACGGTCCCGCCGCCTTCAGGGTCAGGTGCAAGGCCCGGAGGAGTATCGATCACACCGCGACGTCGCGCATTGGTCTGCCCGCACTGCCATGCCCCCGTCCGGGGGCGTCCGATGTGCGCCCGCCGTCGGATCGGTGTTAACATCGCGCGCCTGCGCGGGGCCGCCTGCAGTCGACCCCGGACGCCGACCGACACATCTCGAACCCTGATAGCAGCCATTCCATGTCCGATGCATTTCATCTCCATGTGGCGGTGGCGCAGATCGACAGCACGTTGGGGGATCTGCGCGGGAACACCAACAAGCATCTCGAGCTCATTCGCCGCGCCGCGGACAGCGGGGTCGAGGTACTGCTGTTTCCGGAGCTGTCGCTGACGGGCTACAGCCTGGGTGCGCGAGTACCCGATGTCGCCCTGCCCCGCGAGCACGAGATCATCAAGGTGCTGGCGCAGGCGGCCCCGAACATGACCGTCCTTCTCGGCTTCGTCGAGGAAGGTCCCGCCGCGCAATTCTTCAACTCGGTGGTGGCGCTTCGCGACGGACGCGTCGTCTTCGTGCATCGCAAGCTCAACCTGCCGACCTACGGCGCGCTCGAGGAGGGCAAGCTCTTCGCGTCGGGGAGCTACGTTGAGACGTTTCCAGTGCACGGCCGCTGGCGCGGCGGAGTGATGATCTGCGCGGACCTGTGGAATCCGGCGCTGGTGCATCTGGCCATGGTTCACGGCACGACCTTGCTGTTCGCGCCGTTGAACTCGGCGGAGCAGGCGGACAGCGATGAGTTCTCCAACCCGAAGAGCTGGGATACCGTGCTGCGGTTCTACGCCATCATGTATGCCATGCCCATCCTGGTCGCCAACCGGGTCGGTGTGGAGCACGGTGCGCGCTTTTGGGGAGGCTCCCGGATCATCGATCCCCGCGGAGAGATGCTGGCCCGGGCCGACGGTGAGTCGGAATCCCTCATTCAGGCCTCGATCGACTATGAGGCAGTGCGCCACGCCCGCTTTCAGTTGCCTACGGTTCGCGATTCCAACCTGGATCTCGTCCACCGTGAGGTGGCACGCCTTGCCAATCTCACCGGCGTCCCCGAGTTCATCCGCCACGGATGAATGTGTGTCAGGTTGGACTGTCGAATTGGCCGCCGCTTCTTGCTCGACGGGCGTGGAATAAGATACGAACAGCCGATAAAATTGACAAGTAATGAGAGCTTGTGATATTAGAGCGGCACACAACGTAGAAGAAACTGAAGAAACTAAATTCGAGAGCCTGCGTGCCTGCGAAGGTACCCTCCTTGAAGACATCACCGCGAGGCAGCCGGCACCTTATCGGTGCCGGGAATGACCGAGGTTTACATTAAGCTATTTTTTTCAAAAGCGGCACCCAATTCGCTTTAGATCCCATTGAGCGGCCGGCGTTGGGTGGGTATACTTGTACACGCTCGAAATGTCCGTCTGCATCCATTCGGTCAGTGAGCGAAGCGGTATGTGCCGTTTGACCACGATTTTGGAAACACCGGGAGCGTCCCACGATAATGACCGATAGCCAAGACGCTTACGTGCGTTTCGCCGACGTGCAGAAGAGCTATGACGGCGAAACGCTGGTTGTCAAGAATCTGAATGTCGACATCGCACGCGGTGAATTCGTCACCATGCTGGGGCCCAGCGGATCGGGAAAGACGACTTGTCTGATGATGCTGGCGGGGTTCGAGGCCGCGACGCACGGCGAGATCTTTCTGGACAGCAAGCCAATCAACAACGTCGCTCCCCACAAACGGGATATCGGCATGGTCTTTCAGAACTATGCCCTGTTTCCGCACATGACGGTGGCGGAAAATCTCTCTTTTCCACTCAAGGTGCGGAACACGCCCGACGACGAGATCAAGCGTCGGGTGGACAAGGTGCTCGACATGGTCGGCCTGGGTGCCTTCCATGCCCGTCGTCCGGCGCAGTTGTCCGGGGGCCAGCAACAGCGCGTCGCGGTAGCCCGGGCGTTGGTGTTCGAGCCCAAGCTCGTGTTGATGGAAGAGCCGCTGGGTGCTCTCGATAAGCAGCTGCGCGAGCAGATGCAGTTCGAGATCAAGCACATACATGAAAATCTGGAAGTCACCGTCGTCTATGTCACCCACGACCAGTCCGAGGCCTTGACCATGTCGAATCGGATTGCGGTGTTCAACGACGGTGTCATTCAGCAGCTGGCCCCGCCCGATGAGCTGTACGAACGTCCGGCCAATGCTTTCGTCGCGCAGTTCATCGGCGAAAATAACCGGCTGACCGGCGAGGTGGCGGCGGTCAATGGCAGTACCTGCGACGTCCGCGCAGGTACCGGCGCGGTCATCAAGGCCCTGCCGGTGAATATCGATGGTGTCGGCACCAAGACCACCTTGTCGCTGCGTCCGGAGCGGGTCGTGATCGACCCTCAGCCCGGCAGCTACCCCAACGTCTTCGAGGCCCAGGTTGAAGAGCTGATTTATCTGGGGGATCACATTCGCACCCGGGTCAGTCTTCTCGGACACGACGACTTTGTGATCAAGATTCCCAATAACCAGCGCGCCGCCAAGTCATTGAAGATGGGCAGCAAGATCCAGGTCGGCTGGCAATCGGAAGACTGCCGGGCGCTGGATGCGTGAAGATGAGCCGCCGGCAATGAACCGGTTCCAAAGAAGTTGCACCACCCTTCGTGACCCGTCGCTGTCGGCCGTTGCGCCGGCATCACGACGGTGAACACCAAACAGTCAATGAGGAGCGAACGATGAATCGCAATGATGATGACATCAAAATCTTAACCGCTAAGCTGAGCCGCCGTAAGCTGCTGGCCCTGACAGGCCAGACGGCGGGCGCGCTGTCCCTGAGCTCGCTGGGTACGCTGTTGTCCCGCGAGGCCTTCGCCGCCGGCATGACCCTGAACGCAGTCTCCTGGGGCGGCGCCTACGAGCAGAGCCAGATCAAGGCCTATCAGGAGCCGTACACGAAGATGACCGGCGTCGCATTCAACAATATCGAGAAGTCGGCGAACGGTCCGGCCCAGATCACCGCCATGGAGCAGACCGGCAACATTTCCTGGGATATCGTGGACATCCTCCAGGCACCGGCTGCGCGCTTGTATTCCCAGGGTCTGCTGGAAGAGCTGGACTACGACAAGGACCTCGCACCGGCTCCCGACGGCACCCCCGCCACCGAGGACTTCGTGAAGGGTTCGCTGGGCGGTGACGGGAAGAAGGGCGCTTACGTGTCGACGATCGCCTACGACACCCTCTTTTCCTACAACACGACCGCGTTCGACAAGGGCAAGGAGCCCAAGACCGTCAAGGACGTCTTCGACCTGAAGAATTTCCCGGGCACCCGGGCATTGCAGAAGATTCCGGCGGGCAACCTGGAATGGGCACTCTATGCTGACGGAGTGCCGATTGAGCAGATCTATGATGAGTTGGCCAAGCCCGAGGGCGTCGACCGCGCCTTCAAGAAGCTCGATACCATCAAGTCCGACGTGGTCTGGTGGACCCAGGGCGCCCAGCCCCCGCAGATGCTGGCGCAGAATCAGGCCGTGATTGCCACCGCATACAATGGACGTATCTTCAACGCGATCGTAGCCAACAAGCAGCCGTTGGAATTCATCTGGGACGGCGGCCTCTACGAGTGGGACGGCTGGGTCATCCCGGCCGGCTTGCCGAAAGAACGACTGGCGGCGGCCAAGAAATTCCTGCGCTACTCGACCGATACGCAGCGCCTGGCGGATCAGGCCAAGTACATCGCTTACGCGCCGGCTCGGAAGTCCTCGATCCCGATGGTCTCGACGTACTACAAAGATCCGAGTGTCAAGATGACTCCGTACATGCCGACCACGCCTGAGCACCTCAAGGTCGCTATCGCGAAGAACGCGAGCTTCTGGTCCAACTATGGGCCGCAGCTGGAACAGCGCTTCAGCGCTTGGCTGGCATCCTGATGGCGTGACGCCGGACAGACGGGCGGTTGGACTTAGACAACCAGCCGCCCGTCTGAACGTTTTTGCCGTACCGATCGGCGTACCAAGCGGTGACATAAACGACGCTGCCGCTTGCTACGCCGAGCGTGGGGACGTTGCAGGTGTGATCAGCCGACAGCACCCCTGCGCTCAGCAAACGATCAACGAGGGGAGTACGAGACGTGGTGGCAACTGTTAACCCGGCGACCGTGATGGTCGAAGGCGGTGACGAGCTCAAGAGAGCATTGCGGCGCACGGAAAGAAAGCGCAAGGTGGGCGCCTTCTCCCTGGTCACCCCCCTGTTGCTTTACGTGCTGGTCTTCTTTCTGTTGCCGCTGGGCAAGATGTTCTGGCTCAGCGTAGCCAATCAAACGGTTCCGCAGTACATGCCGAAGACGACGCAGGCCGTCAAGAGCTGGTCGCCTCCCGGCCTGCCGTCGGAGTCGACCTACGCGGCGCTCGCTCAGGACCTCAAGGCGGCACGCAAGGCCCATACTTTCGGACGCATCGCGAAGCGCTTGAATGAAGAAGTGCCCGGGATGTTCGCGGTCTTCAACAAGAGCGCGATGCGGGCGTCGAGTTTGGAGCACGGCCCCTGGAAGGAGGCCATGATCAACATCGACAAACACTGGGGCGACGTGGCGACCTGGCAGTTGCTGAAGCGTGAGAGCAAGCCGTTCACGCTCGATTTTTATTTGGCGGCGCTGGACCTTCGCTACGACGCCCAGGGCAACATCGTCCGGGAGGAATCCTACAACCGGGTCTACGTGCCTTTGTTTATCCGCACCTTCTGGATGAGCGCGGCGATTACGATTTTGACGCTGCTGCTGGGTTATCCTCTCGCGTATTGGCTGACGTCCATGCCGGAGCGCACATCCAATCTGCTGATGATCGGCGTCCTGCTGCCGTTCTGGACATCCTTGCTGGTGCGGACCACCGCCTGGATCGTGTTGTTGCAGGACCATGGAGTCATCAATGACCTGCTGGTATGGGGTCATGTCGTTGGGAATCACCATCGGCCCAAGCTCATCTACAACCAGTTGGGCACGATCATCGTCATGACTCAGGTGCTCCTGCCATTCATGATTCTGCCTCTTTACAGCGTCATGAAGGGTATCTCGCCGAGTTATATGCGGGCGGCCGTGTCCCTGGGGGCACGTCCGGCACGGGCATTCCGGAAGGTGTACTTCCCCCTGACATTGCCGGGTATCGGTGCCGGCGGTCTGTTGGTGTTCATTCTTTCCATAGGTTACTACATCACGCCGGAGCTGGTCGGTGGTCAAACAGGTCAATTCATCAGCAACATGATCGCCTTCAACGTGCAGGAGTCGCTGAATTGGGGCCTGGCCGCCGCCCTGGGTACCATACTGACGGTCACAGCCCTGGTCTTTTACGTGGCATACAACCGCATCGTCGGAGTCGGAAGGATCAGTATCGGATGAAATCGAAACTACCCCCTTACGCCGGACCACTGCAGTACTTGTGGCACTATGGCTTCCGGACCTACTGCGCTCTGGTCCTGATATTCCTGATACTGCCACTGCTCGTCATCGTCCCCCTGTCTTTCAACGCATCTCCGTATTTCACTTTTACGCAGAAGATGCTTTCGCTCAATCCGTCCGGGTACTCGCTGCAGTGGTATCAGAAATTCTTCACGGACCCCGACTGGATCAATGCGATCAAGAGCAGCTTCATCATCGCTCCGATTGCGACATTTGTCGCAACAGCACTGGGGACGCTGGCTGCCCTGGGTCTGTCACGATCGCATATGCCGTATCGCCTGACGCTCACCAGTCTGTTGATACTGCCCATGATCGTGCCGTTGATCATTACCGCGACGGCGGTATTCTTCTATTTTTCGTCGCTCCACCTGGTCAACTCGTTCGTCGGAATCATCATCGCCCATTCCATATTGGGCATACCCTTCGTAGTCATCACCGTAACCGCAACCTTGAGCGGGTTCGACTTTCGGCTCACCCAGGCGGCACAGAGTCTCGGGGCCAACCCGAGATACACCTTCTTCAAAGTGATCATGCCGCTCGTGCTGCCCGGAATTATCTCGGGAGCCCTGTTCGCGTTCATGACGTCGTTCGACGAGGTCGTTATAGTATTGTTCCTGGCGGGGCCGATACAACGGACCCTGCCGCTGCAGATGTGGATCAACCTGCGCTACAACATAGACCCCACGATTCTCGCCGTAGCGACGTTGATCATACTGCTGTCCATTTGCATGCTACTGACGCTCGAGCTGCTGCGCCGGCGCAACGAGAAGCTGCGCGGCATCAGGACGTGAGACGAAGCTCGGCCGCGGCCGCGCAGGCTCCTCATTCGATGCTCGGAGCTGCTTGAAAACGGACGGTTGACGGCTGCCTGCGCGCCCACGAGAAGCGTGGAACTGTGCTCGGGAGCTGTGACGGGCCGGTGATGCCGTCGATGCGCAAAGACGGTACCGAACTGTCGCCGGGTGGCCAGAGCCCGGTTCCGGCTAGGCTGTGTGCAGCAGGTCCAGGGAGGAGCGGCTCATACGCTCACAGCCTGTGTCAGTGACGCGGACGGTGTGGCCCAGGGTCATCGCTCGACCAGTGTCGCTGTTCATGAAGATCATATGCAGGAAGAAGACCATGTTCGGCTCGACTATCACCGGATTACCGCTGTAGAGCATGGGCCAGTCCATCCAGGTTGGAGTGAAGGTCGCCCCGAGACTGTAGCCGCAGGCGTTCATGCGATGCTCGCGCAGGCCATGGTCGTCCGCGACCCGCGCGTGGGTATCGAACACCTTGCCGATCGGCTCGCCGGGCCGCAGGACGGCTTCGCACGCCTCCATCGCCTCCGTGGCCGCCGCGTGCATGTTGCGGTGCTCGGAGGTGACCTCACCCACCAGCACCGTCCGCATCATGGCCGCGTGGTAATGGCGGTAGGCGCCGGCCCACTCCAGCGTAATCTGGTCGATGCGCTCGAGATGCTTGCGGCCGCTGAAATACCGGCACAGCAGTGCATCGCGGCCGGCCCCGATGATGAACTCGTTGCCCGGGTAATCGCCCCCTCCCTTGAAGATTGCCCCCTGCATGGCAGCCAGGATGTCCCCTTCGAAGGCGCCGGGCGCGATCAAAGCCAGGCCGGCATCCAGGGCGTCATCAGCCAGCGCGGCAGCCCGGCCCACGTATTCGATCTCAGCGGAGGATTTGACGACCCGCCCGAGACTGACGACATCGGACGCGTCCGCGTAGCGGCAAAAACCGTCCAGGGCCGTCTCCAGACGCCGCCAGTTGAAGGCAGTCAGGCCGTAGGCGTCGAACTCTATCCCCAAGCGCGTGCCCCTGCAGCCGTGCTCCTCGAGGATCGCGATCAGTTGGGCCGACGGGTCGGCCCCGGACTGGTCGCGCCAGATCCTGATGTCGTCGATGTCGGAGGTGTGCTGCGCCTGGCGTAGATCCGGTGCCCGGGTGAACAGGGTGACGGCGCCGTCTGCCCCGAGGTACAGGCATTGGAAGAAGCAGTAACCGAAGGTGTCGAAACCGGTGAGGTAGTAGGAGCTTTCCTGCCTGAAGACCAGTAGAGCGTGCAATTTCCGCTCGTTCAGGACTTCGCAGACTCGTTTCCTTCTGGACTGCAGCTCCTCGGGGGAGAAATGTAGAGCCATCGTTATATCTGTTGGTTTGTGGCAGAGCAAGCGCTAATGATGACCGGTCTTCGAGGGACGATCAATGCCGGGCGACCGACATCGAGTCACCCGGGTGGTTTCCAAACCCATCCGTGGCGAGGCAAAATAGACCTGCTTCGGCATTCTCTCGTTGCCTCCAAATGCGCCAGGGCCATGTCATATCAGATCCGCGACGTCGATTCGCAGTCCGTCCACCATGTGCACAGAATGAACGAGCGGGCGCTGCCCCAGGTCAACAGCGTCGCCCTGAGCTATTTCCTCGCACAGATAGACAATGACAGCTATTTCCGGGAGATCCGCCGGGGGTCGGAGACGGCCGCGTTTCTGCTCGCCATGAATGAGCAGGCGGACTACGACAGCCCCAACTTTCTGTGGTTCAGGGACCGCTATCCCCGGTTCGTATACATAGACCGGGTCGTGGTCTCCGCCGCGCACCGGCGGTCCGGCCTCGGTGCGTCACTGTACCAGGATATCGCGCAGTGGGCCGGTGAGCGGGCCCCTATTCTCGCCTGCGAGGTCAACCTCCGCCCATCGAACGAGCCCTCGCTGCGGTTCCACGAGCGACAAGGCTTCACGCCCGTCGGAACCCAGAATACCGAGCGCGGCCATAAGACGGTCTCGCTGATGATCAAAGAGCTCGATGCTCGGAGCCCTCGACATTGACGGCCGCGGGCCGCGAGCTGGTGCTGCATCTGGTCGCCGGGCCCTTGTCCATCGTGAGGCTGCCGGCGGGAGACCCAATGCCGTCCTGGATCGAGGGCGCCTCGTGGTTCTCCGTCACACGGACGCAGGACGAGTTGTCCGTGGTATGCGATTCGCGCCTGGTGCCCCCAGGGACTCGACAAAACCGTCCGTGGCAGGCACTGCGGGTGGAGGGACCATTGGATTTCGAGCTCACGGGGATTCTCTGCCGGATTGCCGGCCCGTTGGCGGATGCGGGGATCAGTATCTTCGCTGTTTCGACCTACGATACCGACTACGTACTGGTCAGACAGGACGATCTCCGAGAGGCAGTAGCCCGCCTGAGGAAAGAGGGAATGATCGTGAACACGGCGGATTGAGAGCCCTGACGGTCCCGTTCCGAACAATGAACTGCCCGCAAACGACTTGTCACCGCGCTTCATTCGAGGGCGACCGACACCGGAGACCAACCGGAGTTTCCGGACTCGGAGCACGGGTAGCCCCTCTGGATCGGAGGAGATGCCGATGCGCACGATAACCATGCTTTTCTGCGGTCTTGCCGCCGCACTGGCGCTCGCAGGACCGGCTGCGGCCAGGATCACGCATGTCAAGATGGGGACAGAGGGCGCCTACCCGCCGTTCAACAGTGTCGATGAAGACGGCAAGCTGATTGGATTCGACATCGATATCGGCAACGCCCTGTGTGACGCCATGCACGTGACTTGTGAATGGGTGACGTCCGAATGGGACGAAATCATTCCGGCTCTGCTTGCCAAGAAGTTCGACACGATCGTCGCCTCGATGTCCATCACTCCGCAACGCAGGAAAAAGATCGCGTTTACCAACAAGTACTGCATCTCCCCGGTTCGGTTCATACGGCGCAAGGGTACCAGCGCCACGCCCGATAAAATCGCCGAGTATGTGGTGGGCGTTCAGAGGTCGACGGCGGCTGAGCGCCTCGTGCGCGGGGAGTTTCCGAATGCCCAGATCAAGATCTATGCGGACCAGGAGCAGGCCAATCTCGATCTGACCGCGGGACGCCTCGACCTGGTGGCGGCGGATGCCTTCGTGCTGCTGGATTTCATGAAGACGGAGGCCGGCAGGGATGTGGAATTCGTGGGGCACAGCTACACGAACAGCAAGTACCTGGGTGAGGGCATCGGGATCGGAGTGCGGAAGGAGGACACGGAGCTCCTCGGTATGCTGAACGCCGCGATCAGGCAGATACGCAAGGACGGAACGTATCAAAAGATCAATGCCAAGTATTTCAATTTCGACGTTTACGGTGACTAGCGCCGACTGACAGGCGGTGCACGGGGTTGGACCGCACGCGACCGGGTACGGCTTCGCAGGAAAGAGTGTCGGTGAAGTTGTGGTTTTTCAGCCAATTTTTCCTTAAATGCTCGAGAATCGCTGTTCTGATTTGACTGTCGCGGTCCGGTTGTGTACAAATACACCTTCAGTCGTAACCGGCGCTCCAATCAACATAACAAACCGGCGCCGGCGGGTTCGTGCACCGATGTCCGGGAAATGCCTGTCGCAGGCTTCCCGATCTTGCATAAACGTCACCAAAGGTAGTGAGCAACATTCGAAGCATGGTGAGGGAGGCCATTCAACTGCTGCTGGTCGCCCTGCAGGCGATGTCGAGCATCCTGTTCACGCGTCGTCCTTTGACGATACCGTCATCGTTCTCTCTGATGGCGGCGCCAGCTCCTGGTCTTCGCGGGCAGCCTCAATGAGCCCGTCCGTTCCGTCGCCGATCACCATCGCTTCCCCCGGCCGCGAAGCGAGCACAGCCGAGGAACCCGTACCGGTTAAATAACAACAAAAACACCATTGACCGCGCGATCTGCTGTTCCGCGGTCCTTAAGACGCGGCCTCCGGGCCGCGCTCTTGTGTGTGGAGCCCGTGCCTGACCTGGCAGTTCAGGTGACCACGGCGTTTACAAGGGCGAATCAACGTCGACCGGGGTTCTACCAGACGGAGTTGAGCTTCAAGCGGGGACCAAGCGCCGGGCGTCTCCCGGGCGAGGAGGTCGACCGTCGCTTGCAGCGGCTGCGCCTCGAGCCCGGCATGGTCATCTCCATGGAGCCCACGAGCACCATGCCCGAGGGGATGCCGGGTGCCGGCAGGCACCCGGAGCACGATATTCTGGTAGTCACGGAGGGTAGCAGCCGGAATGTAACAGGCTCCCCCTATGGTCCTCAGCGCAAGATCATTGCCCAGGGGGTTCCCGGGGAGGCGCGCGGTTCGGACTGTGGCGGCGCTGCGGCGGGTGCCTGGCGCCGGGGCACGGAAAGACGCGATTAGCTACGCATCCGTCGCGGACGGATGTCTGTAGGGGACCGTGAAACAATACACTCGCTCGGCGTCATGAGGCAGAAATATTCGATTTTCAGCGTCGTTCGCAATGCCGTCGGCTACCACGAGGGCTGGCAGGAGGCGTGGCGCAGTCCCGATCCGAGGCCGCATTACGACATCATCGTCGTGGGCGGCGGCGGGCACGGCCTCGGCACCGCCTACTACCTCGCGCGGGAGTGCGGCGTGCGCAGCGTCGCCGTTCTCGAGAAGGGCTGGCTGGGAGGTGGAAACACCGGGCGCAACACCACCATAGTCCGCTCCAACTATCTGTGGGACCAGTCCGCCGCCATCTACGACCACGCGGTGAAGCTCTGGCACGGCTTGAGCAGAGAGTTGAATTTCAACGTGATGTTCTCGCCGAGAGGTTTGCTCCACCTCGCCCACAGCGTGCACGACATGCAGGAGATCGGCAGGCGGGGCAACGCGAACTATCTGAACGGCATCGATGCCGAGTTCCTGACCCCCGCGCAGGTCAAGCAGATGGTACCCTTCATCAACCTCGAGTGCCGCTACCCGGTGATGGGGGCGTTGCTGCAGCGCCGCGGCGGCACTGCGCGCCACGACGGCGTGGCTTGGGGCTACGCCAGGGCCGCGGACGCTCTGGGCGTCGATATCATCCAGAACTGCGAGGTCACGGGCTTTCGCATCGAGGACAATACGGTGAAGGGCGTCGACACTACCCGCGGATTCATCGGTGCGAACAAGGTGGGATGCGTCGTGGCGGGGCACTGCGGGGTGCTCGCGGAGAAGGCCGGGTTCCGCCTGCCGATCGAATCTTTCCCCCTTCAGGCGCTCGTCTCCGAGCCGGTCAAGCCCAAGGTCGATTGCGTCGTGATGTCGAACGGCATTCACGCCTACATCAGCCAGTCGGACAAGGGTGAGCTGGTGATCGGCGCCGGGTCCGACCCTTACAACTCGTACTCCCAGCGCGGGGGCTTCAACCTGATCGAGGAGACTGTCGCGGCGGTCGTGGAGCTGTACCCCCTGTTCTCGCGAATGCGTATGCTCCGGCAGTGGGGCGGGGTGGTGGATGTCACGGTGGACCGGTCGCCGATCCTCTCCAAGACACCGGTGAAGAATCTCTACTTCAACTGCGGCTGGGGCACCGGCGGCTTCAAGGCGACGCCGGGCTCCGCGCACGTGTTCGCGCACTCCCTCGCGGGGGAGGACATGCATCCCGTGGCGGCGCCGTTTTCCATCGAGCGGTTCATGAGCGGCGCCCTCGTGGACGAGGGCGCGGCGGCGGCCGTGGCCCACTGATATCGGCGACACTCGAGGTTGCACAGACCATGTTGATCGTTACCTGCCCGTGGTGTGGTGAACGCGAGGTGAGCGAATTCAGCTACGGCGGCGAAGCCCATATCATGCGGCCGGAGCACCCTGACCAGTTGTCCGACCAGGAATGGGGAGACTACGTGTTCTTTCGCAAGAACCCCCGCGGCATTCATCACGAGCGGTGGGTTCACACCCACGGATGCCGGCGATGGTTCAACGCCGTGCGCCACACCGTGACCGACGAGTTCTTCGGCAGCTACAAGCCCGGCGAAGCACCGCCGAAAGTGCCGGAAGCGGGATGCTGAGGGAGAGCCCGTGAGCCAGATCAATCGCCTGGGCGAAGGCGGCAGAATCAACCGCGGCAAGCCCCTGCAGTTCAGCTTCAACGGCCGGAGCTACACCGGCTACCAGGGCGATACCCTGGCGTCGGCGCTGCTCGCGAACAATGAGCATCTGGTTGGGCGCAGCTTCAAATATCACCGGCCGCGGGGTATCTTCTCGGCCGGAGCAGAGGAGCCCAATGCGCTCGTCCAGCTCGAGGAGGGGCCGCATACAGAGCCCAACACGCGTGCCACGCAGATCGAGCTGTACCGGGGCCTCAGCGCCGACAGCCAGAACTGCTGGCCGAACGTTCGTTTCGATGTCGGGGTGGTGAACTCCTGGTTGTCGCGGATCTTCCCGGCCGGTTTCTACTACAAGACCTTCATGTGGCCGCCCTCGATGTGGATGACGTACGAGAAGTACATCCGCAAGGCGGCCGGCCTCGGCAGGTCGCCGGAGACGCGGGACCCCGACCGTTACGAGCACCGCCATGTGCACTGCGACGTGATGGTGGTCGGAGGCGGGCCGGCCGGCCTCGCGGCAGCCGTTGCGGCCGGCCGCAGCGGGGCCCGGGTCATCCTCGCCGACGAGCAATCGGAGCTCGGTGGTCAGCTCCTGTCCGATACGGCGCAGGTCGACGACGGGCCGGCGTTGGCGTGGGTGCAGCAGTGCGTGGATGAGCTCGGGGCGATGGAGGAGGTCACGGTGCTGCCTCGGACCACTGTCACCGGCTATTACGACTACAACTATCTCACGGCCCTGGAGCGCGTGAGCGATCATCTCGGACCGGGTCGGGAGCCGCACCTGCCGCGGCAGCGCCTGTGGCGCATCCGCGCGAAGCGCGTGGTACTGGCGACCGGTGCCATCGAACGGCCGCTCGTGTTCGCGGACAACGATCGACCCGGCGTGATGCTGGCGGGCGCGGTGCGCAGCTATATCCATCGCTACGCCGTGCTGCCGGGCAAGGACATCGTGGTCTTCACCAACAACGACAGCGCCTATCGCACCGCCCTGGACGCCCGACTGCACGGCGCCAGGGTCGAGATCGTGGACCTTCGCCCGCAGCCGGAAGGGCCACTGGTGGCGAATGCGCGTGATGCCGGCATCCCCCTGTACGCCGGCTCGGCCGTCACCGGCGTGCGCTACGGCAAAGGCATCGAGGGCGTGGACGTGATGGAGCTCAACGACCGCGGCGACGCGGTGCGTGGCGACGTGAGCCGGATCGATTGCTCCGTGATCGCGGTGTCCGGCGGCTGGACGCCGACGGTCCACCTGTTCAGCCAGTCCCGGGGCAGGCTGACCTTCGACGACGATATCGACGCCTTCGTGCCGGGCGCCTGTCACCGCACCAACCCGAACCGGTCGGCCGGAGCAAGCCGGGGCAGCTTCGATCTCGGAGACTGCCTGAAGCAGGGCTTCGAAGCGGGTGCCGCTGCGGCGCGCGAGGCCGGTTTCGAGACCGGCGTTCCCGCTGCACCGAAAACCGATCGCGTCGAAGAAGGAGCCTTGCGCGCCCTGTGGACGGTGCCCTGCGATCACCCGGTCGGCAAGGGAAAGAAGAAGCATTTCCACGAGCTGCAGAACGACTCGACCGTCGGGGACATCATGCTCGCCGTGCGCGAGGGCTACAGGGAGGTGGAGCATCTGAAACGCTACACCACCACGGGCATGGGCACCGACCAGGGCAAGACCTCCAACCTGGCCGCTCTCGGTGTGCTCGCGGAGCTGCGGGACGCCACGGTCGAGAGCATCGGCACCACGACCTTCCGCCCGCCGTATACCCCTTTGACTTTCGGTGCCATCACCGGCCAGACCCGTGGCGGATTGTTCCTGCAGCAGCGCACCACGCCCATGCATGCCTGGCACGAGCGAAACGGCGCGGTCTACGAGGACGTGGGCGACTGGAAACGCCCCCGTTACTTCCCGCGCCCCGGCGAGGACATGCATGCTGCGGTGCAGCGGGAATGCAGGATGGTCAGGGCGAGCCTGGGGATCCTGGATGCAACGACCCTCGGCAAGATAGACATTCAGGGCCCGGACGCCGTCAAGCTCTTGAACATGGTGTACACGAACGCCTGGAGCAAGCTCGGCATCGGGCGCTGTCGCTACGGCGTGATGCTCAACGAGCACGGCATGGTGTTCGACGACGGCGTCACCAGCCGCATCGGCGAGAACCATTTTCACATGACCACCACCACCGGCGGCGCCGCGCGGGTGCTGAACTGGCTCGAGGAGTGGCTCCAGACCGAGTGGCCGGACATGCGGGTCTACTGCACCAGCGTCACCGAGCAGTGGGCGGTCGCCTCCATCAACGGCCCGAAGTCCCGGGACCTGCTCTCGGAGCTGACCGACATCCCCCTCGATTCGGAGAGCTTTCCCTTCCTGACCTGGCAGGAGGCCAGGGTCGCCGGAGTGCCGGCACGCATCTTCCGTATCAGCTTCACCGGCGAGCTGTCCTTCGAGATCAACGTCCCCGCCTGCTACGGCCTGTATGTGTGGGAGCAGTTGATGGAGCATGGCCGCAAGTACGATATCTGCCCGTACGGGACCGAAACCATGCACGTCCTGCGGGCGGAGAAGGGATTTATCATCGTCGGCCAGGACACCGATGGTTCCGTAACCCCGTACGACCTCGACATGGACTGGATCGTGTCCAGGAAGAAGGACTTTTTCGGCCGACGCTCGCTGGAGCGCAGCGATACCAGCAAGGCGGGTCGCAAGCAGCTCGTGGGCCTGTTGACGGAAGATCCCAAAGAGGTCCTGCCGGAGGGCGCCCACATCGTCGCCGAGGTCCGGGAGCAGCCGCCGATGCCCATGCTCGGCCACGTGACTTCCAGCTACATGAGTCCGAACCTCCAGCGCTCGATCGCGATGGCGCTGATCTACGACGGCAAGAACCGCAAGGATGAGAAAGTCAACGTGCGTCTCATGGACGGCCGCACCGTGCCGTGCCGAATCACGGACTACGTCTTCTACGACAAGGAGGGGGAACGTGCCCGTGGCTGACTTGCCCTCCTTCACGCCCACGAAGTCCAGCCCTTTGTCCGGACTGCCCGCGCCTTTCGGGGGCATCACTCTGGAGGACCGCCCCTTCGTGGGAAAGGTCATTGTGCGCGGCAACCTGGAAGACAGTGCTTTCGCGGACGCTGTGAAAGGCGTCATCGGCTGTGATCTGCCGGCCGTGCCGAACACGACAGGAAGCAGCCCCGCCCATACGGTGTTCTGGCTGGGTCCGAACGAGTGGCAGATCCACTGTGCCGAGGACACCCAGTACGGCTTGATCGATCGGCTTCGCGAAGCGCTTGGCGACCGGCATGCCGCTCTCGTCGACGTCTCCGACTACTACGCCCTCATGAGGCTGTCCGGTGAGAAGACGCTGGAGGTCCTCGCCAAGGGCACGCCGCTGGACCTGCATCCCCGTGCTTTCCCGGCCGGGCGCTGCGCCCAGACCCGTTTCGGCCACGCGACGGTCCTCCTGCACAAGCTCGAGGACAGCATCGTGGATCTCCAGGTCCGGTGGAGCTTCGCCGCGTACGTGTGGTCCTACATCGTCGACGGCACCCGCGAGTATCGCGCCTCGCCCTGAAGGGATTACGGGAGAGGGAACGCTACTCCCTCTCCCTTCCGGAGAGGGCTGGGGTGAGGGGGCGGTGTTTGGGACTCTCCTCGCCCTGACCCTCTCTCCCGCGAACGGGGCAGAGGAAGCTGTCGCAGCTCAACGGTACAGCACCGTGTCCGGCAGGTTCATGTTCTTGTACAGGTATGCTACCTGCTCGCCGTACCCGTTGTAGATCCGGGTCGGGACTCTCTTGCCCGATTGAACGATTCTCTCGGTTGCCTGACTCCAGCGCGGATGCGGTACCTTGGGGTTCACGTTGGCCCAGAAACCGTATTCGTTGCCTTGCAGCGCCTGCCAGAAGCTCACGGGCTGCTTGTCGGTGAACGTGAAACGGACGATGGACTTGATGGACTTGAAGCCGTATTTCCACGGCACCGCCAGGCGCAGTGGAGCGCCGTGCTGCTTCAGGGCGGTGTGGCCGTAGGTGCCGACCACCATGAACGCCAGTTCGTTGTTGGCCTCGGCCATGGTCAGGCCTTCTATGTAGGGCCAGGGGTTCCAAGTCTGCTGCTGGCTGGAGGCGACATCCGGCTCCATGAACGTCTGCATGCGAACGTAACGGGCGCCATTGTCTGGCTCGGCAAACTTGACCAGCTCGGACATCGGGAAGCCGGTCCAGGGTATGGTCATGGACCACGCTTCCACGCAGCGGTGCCTGTAGAGTCTTTCCTCCAGAGGCATCTTGCTGATGAGCTCGTCGACGCCGAGGGTCTTCTTATTGGCCACCATCCCGTCGATGGTGATCTGCCAGGGCGAAATCTCGAGCTTCTGGGCATCCCCCCAGATGGTCTTGTTCGAGCCGAACTCATAGAAGTTGTTGTAAGTGGCGTTCACCGCCTCGGGCGTAAGGCCGCGATCGAGCTTGAACGCGTCGTTGCGTCGGGCGGGGAACTGCCCGCTCCACGGCACCTTGGGAATGATCACGGCCTTCGGGTCGCCTTCGAGTCCGGGCTGCAGGAGACCATCGAAAAAGCCGGCCTGCGCGGAGCCGGGGGCGATGCCCACATCCATGCCCAGGGCGGCGGCGCCGACACCCAGCGTCTTGATGACGCGCCGTCGTGCGTGCCACACGGCCTCGGGCGTGGCTTCGGATTCGGGTAGCTCCCAGGAGCGTTTGTGCTTGATCCACATGACTGTCACCTCATTTCGAGTGATGCCGCCACATCAGCAGCAACCAGAACAGTAAAGCGACAACCGCCACAGTGGTGAATACGCCAACGGCGGGCATGAGCAGCACCGGTATCAGCACGTTGGTCCACAGCGCCGGATGGATGTAGCGCTGAACGACGGCCTGAGTGAGATTGAGGCTTCCCGGAGAACCGCTGTTCCACAGGGTGCCCAGATTCTCCCCGGCTGGACCGGCGACAAGTACGGCGACAGCGGCGACGGCCGCGCAAACTGCCACAACAGCCAGTAATACGCGCACAACACGCATTTCACTCTCCAATCCGCAGGATATGCCGGAAATTCAGGCTTTGCCGGTCATATTTTTCCTTACGAACGCCGGGACCCGCAAAAGTTCCACGGGCTGGTCGGACCGCAAGGGATTTGCCGACGTCGTTACGACCGGACCGCACGTGTACGCACTGCATCATGCAAATGTCTGCTTACTCTTGCGTGCATTGTCACAGCAAAATATCACGAAATCATCCCGCCCGGACGCGGCGCCACTGCCTGCCGTGAAGCGGCAACGAACGTCATGGATAAGAATACGAGTCACGAGACGCATCCGGAACCCTTCCCAAAGCCCCGCTTCTCCGGCAGACTATGGCGTGCAGACCCGAGCACGGCATCGCAAGGCCGTGGGGAGCGGAAAACAAGCAATGCGGCGAAAACAGCCCCGAACCCCGTTGTCCCTCGTCGTAATTCTGGTTGCGGCCTTCCTGTCCGCCTGCGCCATCACCCCGCGTGCGCCGGTCAGCGACGCCCCTTCCGCACCACAGGCCAGCCGGACCCATGACGTCAAACAGGCCTTGTACGGCGAGCTCGACCACTGGCGAGGCACCCGTTTTCGACTGGGAGGCATGGGGCAAAAGGGCATCGACTGCTCCGGCCTGACCTATATGGTGTACAGAGACCTCTTTGGCGAAGATTTGCCGCGCACCGCCGCGGAACAGGCCAGGATGGGGCGCCCCGTCCCGCGCGACGACCTGGTCCCGGGCGACCTGGTCTTCTTCAAGACCGGCGCGTTCAGGAAGCACGTCGGGATCTACATCGGCAACGACATGTTCATGCACGCCTCCGTCAGCGACGGCGTCCACCTCTCCAGCCTCAGGAACCGATACTGGCGCCACCACTTCTGGAAAGCCAGACGCATCTCTTCCATCTAAGGAAGCTCTGATTAATCGCTTACGCTGTCATTGCGAGCGCAGCGAAGCAATCCAGCATGCCTGCCAATTGCACGCTTTCTGGATTGCTTCGTCGCGTCGCTCCTCGCAATGACGGCATTAATTAATCAGAGCTTCCCTAAGCTGTCTCGAAGCGTGGGGACGGGGACACCCTTTCAGGGCTGTCGAAAGCAGGGAAGCTTTCGCCAGAGCGTACAGGGAAGTATCCACAGCGTCCCTGGAAGGATCCTCCCATCTCCACGCGCCCATCCGTAAGGCACCTCTCGTCCTCTCTAAGACAACCGGCGCTGCCAGTCTGTCCTGTCCGGTTGGACGGTTTCCGTCGCCCGCAATCCAGCCCGATAGCCGCTCTCATGTCGCCCCCGGATCAAGCGGCGTCGCAGCCCTGGCAAATTATTTCAGGCATACTGGCTATCGTCCGGCGATGAATCACCGCTGACATCCTGGCAACCCGGAGAAAGAACAAATGGCCTTCCCGACCCACTGCCGCTACGTCATTATCGGCGCCGGCATCCACGGCCTCAGTACCGCCTACCACCTCGCGCTCGAGCTCAAGGCCCGCGGCCGTGGAGAGGGCAGGGATATCCTGGTGATCGACAAGACCTCGATCGGCGCCGGCGCCTCCGGCATCGCCTGCGGCGTGGTACGGAACAACTACTTCCAGCCCGCGATGCGTCGATTGATGGCCCAGTGCGTTGAGGTCTGGGAGAGCGATCCCAAGGCCTACAGCTACCACCCGGTCGGCTACATGCAGATCTCCCCGGAATCCATGCACGAAGACGTCGCCACCATCGCTGCCCAGCAGAAGGAGATCGGTTACGAGTCCGTGTTCATCGAGGGCGAGAAGGACTCCATGGACTACATGAAAGGCGTGTTTCACGACTGGCAGGCCAAGGGGATCACCTCGGTGCTGCACGAGAAGAAGGGTGGCTATGCGAACAACACCAAGTCTCTCTACGGACTCGCCGGCAAGGCCGAGGGACAGGGCGTGCGCATTATCACTGGCGTTCGGGTAACGGGATTCGAGCGGGCGGACAGCGGCGATGCCGTCTCAGCCGTCAAGACCGACCGCGGCGACATTGCCTGCGAGCAGGTCGTCATTGCCGCTGGACCCTGGGCGAAGCAGTTCTGGGACATGCTGGAGCTGCCGAAGACCGTCGACATCAAGGGTGCCGATGGTCAGATGCACCGCGGCATCCCGATGTGGGTGTACTGGTCCCTGCAGGAAGGTACCCTGGGCGTCGACCCGAGCTTCCAGGTGACCAACGCCGGCGACATGCCGCCCGTGATCCATGTGGATTCCGACGCGCCCTTGTACTCGACCGTCGACGGCTCCCTGATCACCGACAGGATGTGGGGTATCTACTACAAGCCCGATTTTCATTTCGGCGGCGTCCAGGGCGGGGCGGCGCCGCTCAAGGTGGAAACCGATCCCGACGAGGTCGCTGTCGATCCTTACGGCACTGAATCCCCCGAGTTCGTGGTCGGGCCCGACTTCGCCCACATGTGGTGCTCGGCACTGGCGCACTGCCAGAAGCGCTTCGAGGGGCAGATCGACAAGTATCGCAAGGAGCCCTCGGGGGGCATCGGGGCGTTCACTCCCGACAGCTTCCCGGTCTTCGACACGTTCCGTGAAAACTGTTTCCTGATTGCTGATTCCAACCACGGTTACAAGATGATAGGCGTCGGCAAGCTGGTGGCGGGGGAGCTTTGCGGCGACAAGAGCGCGCTGCTCGAGCCCTTCCGATTCTCGCGCTACGCCGAAGGCAAGCTGCATCCCGTGTCCCACAGTCCTTTCCCCTGGAGCTAGCAGGCTGTTGAAAATCGGCCTGCTGGGGCGGGACACGGATGTCCCGCCGCGAATCAAGCACTGTAAGTGCTTGATGCAGCGTAGCCGGAGACGGACATGCGCTGGCTCCGGCGCGTTGAAAAAGGGCAGGAAAGCCGTTTTTCAGCATTCTGCCAGTCCCGTCGTCCGAGTAATCATGACGCTGCTGCGGCGGGCGGACGCCTGATGCCGCTCGCGCTGCTGAAGTACGGGTTGGGTTTCGGACACCATCCCAACCGGGCCGATTTCACGCCGCGGCAAACGGAGCTGAAGCCTCGCTATGACGTCGTCATCATCGGCGCCGGCGGTCATGGCGTCGCCTGCGCCTACTACCTCGCAAAGTATCACGGGATCCGCGACGTCGCGGTTCTGGACAAGGGCTATCTCGGCGGCGGCAACACGGGGCGCAACACCGCAGTCATCCGCTCCAACTACCTGACCGAGGAGGGCGTGTCTTTCTACCGGGAGTCGGTGAAGCTCTATCACGATCTCAGCAACGAGCTCGGCTACAACGTGATGTGGGAGAACCGCGGCCAGCTCACTCTGGCCTGCACCGATGCGGCGGTGCGCAGCTTCCGCTGGCGGGCCGAGGTGAACAAGCACTGCGGCGTGCGCTCCGAGCTCGTCGGGCGTGACGAGATCCGCGGGCTGGTGCCGATGCTGAACCTCTCCGAGGATGTGCGCTATCCGATTCTCGCGGGCCTGTGGCACGCGGACGGCGGGACCGCCCGGCACGACGCCGTGGCCTGGGGCTACGCACGGGGCGCCTGCATGCGCGGTGTCGAGATACATCAGCTCACCGAGGTCACCGGAATCGATGTCGAGAAGGAACGCGTCGCGGGTGTACGCACCAGGCGCGGGAACATTGCCTGCGACAAAGTGGTGCAGGCCGTGGCCGGCAGCAGCTCCCTGGTGGCCGGGATGGCGGGCATCAAGCTGCCGATCCACACCTATCCCCTCCAGGCGATGGTGACCCAGCCGTATAAACCGTTCCTGGACCCTCACGTCAGTTCCCCCCGGCTGCACGTCTATGTCCATCAGACCTCCCGCGGTGAGCTGGTGATCGGCGGCGGCTCGGATCCCTATCCGCTGTACAGCACCCGCTCCACTCTCGAGATGAAGGAGTCGCTGTGCGCGGCGGCGCTGGAACTGTTCCCGTTCCTCGGCGACTTGCGGCTGCTCCGCCAGTGGGCGGGGATCACGGACATGACGCCGGACTACAGCCCCGTCATGGGTCTCAGTCCGGTGCGAAACTACTATCTCGACGCCGGCTGGGGCACCTGGGGATTCAAGGCCACGCCGATCTGCGGCAGAACCATGGCGGAGCTGGTAGCCACCGGAGAAGTGCCGGACATCATCGCCCCGTTTTCGCTGGACCGCTTCTACCGGTTCGAGCAGATCAACGAAGCCGGCGCGACCGCGGCGAGCCACTGAGCATGAAGCAGATCCGCTGCCCCCTGAACGGTTTGCGCAACATCTCCGAGTTCGCCTACGGGGGCGAGATCGAGGACATGCCGGACCCGGTCGTCTGCAGCGAGCGCGAGTGGGCGGAGTACCTGTTCTTCGAGAACAACACGGCCGGTGTGGTGCGCGAGTGGTGGTGTCATGTGCCCACCAGTTACTGGTTCATCGCCGAGCGGAATACCGTCACGGATGAGATCCTCGACACCTATCCGGCGGGCGAGGTCTTTCGAGACCGGGTCGACTTCGAGCCGCCCTCGAAGCTGAAATGAACAGTCGCCTGTCCGGCCATGGCCTGCTCATCGACCGCTCGCAGCCCGTGCACTTCAGCTTCGAGGGCAGGTCGTTCCAAGGCTTCGAGGGCGACAGCATCGCCAGTGCACTGGCTGCCAACGGCCAGTGGCTGCTGTCGCGTTCCTTCAAGTACCACCGTCCCCGCGGCATCCTCACCATGGCCGGCCAGGACGCGAACACCCTGGTCCAGCTCCCGGGCGAGCCCAACGTGCTCGCGGACCGCGAGCCTCTTCGCGAAGGCCTGAAGGTCAAGGCACAGAACTGCAGCGGCGGCCTGGAGCACGACCGCCTGGCTTTGCTCGGTGCCTTCTCGGCCTTCCTGCCGGTCGGCTTTTACTACAAGACCTTCTTCCGCCCCCGGGGAGCCTGGAACCGCTTCTGGGCACCGAGGATCCGGCGGCTGGCGGGACTGGGTGAGGTGGACGTCAACGCACGATCCGGCTACTTCGACAAACAGTACCGCTTCTGTGACGTCTGCGTGGTCGGCGGGGGTCCGGCGGGCCTGGAGGCGGCCTTGTTCGCGGCCAGGGCCGGGGCGAGCGTTCTGCTGGTGGAGGAGAACCGGGTGCTGGGTGGTGCGCTCACCTATGCGCGCTTCGACGCGAAAGGAGAGAGCGCCGGACCAATTGGCCGGGAGCTGGTCGCTGCGGTGCAGAGCGAGGACGGCATCGAAGTCATGACGGACGCCGTCGTGAACGGCTGGTTCAGCGACAACTGGCTGGCCATCATCAAGGGCAACCGCCTTCACAAGACCCGCGCCCGGCAGACCGTCATCTGCGCCGGGGCGCTGGAGCAGCCGGCGCTGTTTCGGAACAACGACCTGCCGGGTGTCGTGATGTCCTCGGCGGTCCAACGCCTCATCAAGCTGTACGCTGTTCGCCCGGGCGGCCGTGCCGTGGTGCTCGCCGGCAACGACGACGGCTACGGCGCGGCCCTGGATCTTCACGAGGCGGGCGTCGAAGTGGCGGCCATCGTCGACATGCGCGCCGGCCATCCGGGCAGTGAGATGACCGTCGCTGCCCGCGACGCCGGTATTCGTGTCATCGAGAACGGCGCGATTTACGAGGCCCATGGCCGTGCCAATCATCTCCAGCGCGTCGATGTCCACACCGTCGCCGGGCGGGGGCGGGTCGGCGCCCGGATCGAGACCATCGAATGCGATTTGCTGTGCATGGCGACGGGCTATACGCCGGCGTACCAGCTCCCGTGCCAGGGCGGCGCGCGGCTCGTCTACGACGACGCCACGGCCATGTTTTCCATCTCGGGCCTGCCGCCGGGCATGCACCTCGCGGGCTCCGTGGACGGCGTCACCCCGCTGGAGCAGGTCCGGGCCCACGGCCGATATGCGGCCGCCCGGGCGCTGGAGGAGCTGGCAATCCCGTTCGAGGCGCCGGAGGCGCCGGAGCGCCGGGCGGGCGAGTCCGTCAATCATCCCTGGCCCATCTTCCCCCATCCCAGGGGCAAGGTCTTCGTCGATTACGATGAGGATCTGCAGCTCGCTGACATCGTCAATGCCGTCATCGACGGCTACGAGCATGTACAGCTCGTCAAGCGGTACTCCACGGTCGGCATGGGGCCGTCCCAGGGACGCCACTCGGCGCTCGCCACTGCGCGCCTCGTGGCCGAGGCCACCGCGCGCAGTGTGGCCGAGGTCGGCGTCACGACGGCCCGGCCGCCCTTCGCGCCCGAGAAGATCGCCCACAATGCCGGCCGCAGCTCCTATCCGGTCCGCCGCAGCAACATGCACGCCTGTCACGTCGACGCCGGCGCCGAGTTCCTGCAAGCCGGCGACTGGCTGCGCCCCGCCTGGTACGGAGACAAGAACGATCGCGATCGATGTGTGGCGTCGGAGGCGGCCAACGTTCGCGACAACGTGGGGCTAGTGGATGTGTCGACCCTCGGCGGGCTGGACATCCGCGGGCCGGACGCCGCCGAGCTCATCGAGCGCATGTATACGTGGGGACACCGGAAACAGAAAGTCGGCCGGGCGCGCTACGCTCTGATGTGCAACGAAGCCGGTGTGGTGATCGACGATGGCGTTGCCTGCCGCCTTCACGAGCAGTACTTCTACGTCACCGCCACCACCGGCGGTGTGGACCGGGTCTATCGGAACATGCTGCACTGGAACGCCCGGTGGCGCCTCGATGTCGACATCGCCAACGTCACCTCCGCCTGGGCGGGTGTCAACATCGCGGGGCCGGCATCCAGAGAGGTGCTGCAGGCTGTTTGCGATGACGTCGATCTTTCGGCGCGGAAGTTTCCCTACATGGGGGTCCGCCAGGGCAGTGTCGCCGGCATACCGGCCCGCATCCTGCGGGTCGGCTTTGTCGGCGAGCTGGGCTTCGAGGTGCACGTGCCCGCGCACTACGGCCGTGCATTGTGGCGGGCCGTCCTTCAAAGCGGCGCATCGAAGGAGATCAGGCCTTTCGGTATCGAGGCCCAGCGGCTGCTCCGGCTGGAGAAAGGCCACGTCATCATCGGCCAGGACACCGACGCGATGTCCACTCCCGAGGAGATCCAAATGGCCTGGGCGGTCGGCCGCGGCAAGCCGTTCTTCGTCGGCGGCCGCACGCTCGAAGCGCTGGCCGGGCGGCCGCCGAAGCGCAGGCTTGTCGGCTTCACAATCGACGACAAGAGTGCACCGAGGCCGCAGGAAGGACACCTGGTCCTTGCCCGTGAAGAGATGACCGGCCGGGTGACCTCATGTTCTTTCTCGCCGACTCTCGACAGCACGATCGGGCTGGCCTACGTCACGCCGGAGCAGTCCGACACCGGCGCCGGGATCGTCATTCGCTGTGACGGCGGTGCACGGGTTCGGGCGCGGGTGGCGGACCTGCCTTTCTACGACCCGGACAACCGGCGCCAGGAGATGTAGACATGAAGATGAGTTTCACAGCCGATGACAGGCATTTCTTCAGCCCCGCCGCGAACGTCG
>JBAUWJ010000108.1:0-4517 GCA_049583715.1 Arenicellales bacterium
TAGCCGTAGCTATGGCTCAAGGGGGATCGTTCAAGATGCACAGCCAGATTGTTCCAAAAACCGGATAGGACATACTGTTATTCGCTCCGCCGCCCGACAATGCATGTAAGGGCTTGATATATCAAGCATTGCTGATTTATCGTTTGTCCGCCCAGTGAGAAATGCGGGCTAGTCCAGGCGCCCTCTTCCGGCGCTGCGGGAGATCCAATCGCACACGGAGGCATCGGCTGGCGGGACGTACGGCGGCCCGAAGCCCGGGTTCCGACGGCCGACGCCTGCTCTGGCGCGCGTCCGGCCGGCGGCCTGCGGCACGCACCGACGTTCGCGTCCAGCCGTTCACGGGCGCACGGCCCGCCCCGTTCCACCAGGGTCGCCAAACGACCCGGGAGCGGCCGTTCACCACGCGGTCAGCACTGGTCAGACCCACGGCCGCGCATTATCATCGCGGTGACCCACGCCGTTTGCACGAGGCTGCTTCGATGTCCATTGACCTTGATCTGTTGACAGTCGACTCCGAAAGCGACCCCCGAGTGATCCGGGCCACCGTGAGCGGCCGGCTCGAGGAGTCGGACTACCACGCACTGGCATCCCGCGTGGAGGAGCTGCTGAAACGTCACGCCAGCCTGCGTTTGCTGGTGCAGCTATCCGAATTCAAGGGTTGGAGCGCGGGCGGAGCCTGGGAAGACGCCAAGCTGGGACTCCAGCACTACTCCGATTTCGAGCGGCTCGCGGTGGTCGGCGGCCGGGGCTGGGAGGAATGGTTGACGCACCTGGTTAAGCCGTTCACGCTGGCCGACGTTCGTTTTTTCGAGCCCCCCGACATGGAGAAGGCCCTGGCCTGGATTGCCGAGCCGTCTCATCCGCGCATCAAGATCTCGGTGGAGGAGGACTCCCGGGTCGTGCGCGTTCATCCGAGCGGCAGGCTTTCGAAGGACGACTTCCTGCGCCTGGCCGAAGAGATCGATCCCTTGATCGAGGAATGGGGATCCCTGAACGGCCTCGTGATCGAGACGCGCGACTTTCCCGGTTGGGAAAGCGTCGGCGCCTTCGTCCGGCACATGACTTTTGTCTCCGGCCACCACAAGAAGATCGCCCGCATCGCGCTGGTGACCGATTCCCCTCTCGGCTCCGTCGCCGAGCATGTTGCCGGCCATTTCGTCTCCGCGAAGATCAAGCAGTTCGAACCCGCCGACCTGGACGTGGCCTTGAGCTGGGCCTCGAAAGAAAGCGAGCCTCGAGCAGAGGACTAGCCCGCATTTCTCACCGGGATCCGGGATTTTGGGGCAAGCTGGCAAGGCAGGTTGAACGATCGTCCGCCGAGCCATAGCCGTAGCTATGGCTCAAGGGGGATCGTTCAAGATGCACAGCCAGATTGTTCCACAAACCGGATAGGACATACTGTTATCCGCTCCGCCGCCCGACAACGCATGCAAGGGCTTGATATATCAAGCATTGCTGATTCAGCGATGTCCGCCCGGTGAGAAATGCGGGCTAGGCGCGTTTACGCGCTTCCTGCTTACGGCGGCCTTCGCTCAGATGCGCCTTGCGCAGCCGGATGGCCTTGGGCGTGATTTCCACCAGCTCGTCGTCGTCGATGAACTCCAAGGCCTGCTCGAGGGTGAGGCGCACCGGCGGTGTGAGCAGGACGTTGTCGTCCTTGGCGGCGGCCCGGATATTGGTGAGCTGCCGGCCCTTCATCGGGTTGACGGTGAGGTCGTTGGCCCGCACGTGCTCGCCCACGATCTGGCCTTCGTAGATCTCGTCGCCCGGTCCCACGAACATCTTGCCCCGTTCCTGGAGGTTGAACAAAGCATACGCCACGGCCTTGCCGGTGATGTTCGAGATCAGAACACCGCTCGGCCGCGCACCGATCGCGCCCGGACGGTACGGGCCGTAGTGATCGAAGACGTGATGCATCACGCCGCTGCCGGCGGTGAGGGTTCGAAACTCCGTCTGAAACCCGATCAGGCCGCGGGCCGGAATCATGAAATCGAGGCGCACGCGGCCCTTGCCGTCCGGCAACATGTCACGAAGCTCGCCCCGCCGCTCCCCCAGGCGCTCCATCACCGCGCCCTGATGCTTCTCTTCGACGTCCACCACGAGCAGCTCCCAGGGCTCGCAGAGCTTCCCGTCGATATCCCGGACGATCGCCTCGGGACGGGATACGGCAACTTCGTAGCCTTCCCGCCGCATCATCTCGATCAGTATCGCAAGGTGAAGCTCGCCGCGTCCCGAGACGCGGAAGCGTTCCGGGTCGTCGGTGTCCTCCACACGCAGCGCCACGTTGTGACTGGCCTCCCGCATCAATCGCTCCCGGAGCTGGCGGGACGTCAGATACTTTCCCTCGCGGCCGGCGAACGGTGAATTGTTGACGCGGAAAGTCATCGTAATCGTCGGCTCGTCCACGGTCAGTGGGGGCAAGGCCTCCGGACAAGCCGGATCGCACAGCGTCTCGGAAATGCCCAGTCGCTCCACGCCGGTCACTGCGATGATGTCGCCCGCCGCCGCCCCGGCCACCTCGGCGCGCTCGAGGCCGTGGAAGCCCAGGACCTGAAGTACGCGGCCGCTGCGCCGTGCGCCGTCGCGGGCGATGACGGTCACCGGCGAGTTGGGGCGGATCCGCCCGCGCCTGATCCGGCCGATCCCGATCACACCGACGTAGCTCGAATAGTCCAGGGTGCTGATCTGCATCTGGAAAGCGCCGTCGGCGGCGACGGGGGGCGGCGGCACATGGGCGACGATGGCTTGGAACAAAGGCGTCATGTCACCGCTGCGCACGCCGGGCTCCACGCCGGCATAGCCGTGCAGGGCGGAAGCGTAGATCACCGGGAAGTCGAGCTGCTCGTCGGTGGCATCGAGGTTGTCGAACAGATCGAAGGTACGGTTCAGGACCCAGCCGGGGCGCGCGCCGGCGCGGTCGACCTTGTTGATCACGACGATCGGGTTGAGGCCGTGCTCGAAAGCCTTGCGGGTCACGAAACGGGTCTGCGGCATCGGCCCGTCGACGGCGTCCACCAGCAGCAGCACGGAATCCACCATGGAGAGGATGCGCTCGACCTCACCGCCAAAGTCTGCGTGGCCCGGAGTGTCCACGATGTTGATTCGATAGACGATGTCGTCCTTGCGCCAGGTGATCGCGGTGTTCTTGGAAAGAATCGTGATACCGCGCTCGCGTTCCAGGTCATTGGAATCCATGACGCGATCGGATGTGCCGGCACGGGCGTCGAGGGTGCCCGACTGGCGCAATAACTGGTCCACCAGCGTGGTCTTTCCATGGTCCACGTGGGCGATGATGGCTATGTTGCGAACGTTGTCGACCATGGATGGGTCAGTGGTTTGCCGGTGAATCGGCGGGCCGGGGTGTCACGGAAGTTGCCGGGGGTTCAGTGAGCGGTCGCGCCGCCGGACGAGAGCCGGGAACGGCGCGCATTCTATACTATTTCCGGTCTTCGCACCCGTGATTCGGGGCTCGGCCCCCTGGAAATGGCGGCGGGAAGCCTCGATTTCAAGAAGCCGGGAATGGCACGAAAGAGGCCTCCCGCGGGCTCCACGAATCCCCCTTATGTGCGGGAACACACCGACACGTGCTCTTCTCCAGGCTATATGGTGATTCAAGAACATCGCAAAGAGCGACGCAAGGGGAGGTTTACGATGAGAAGACGAGTCGGCCGCGCAGGTTCACAAGGGGCACAACCGGGGTTGTAGCCGGGTATCCGTTTACCCGGCTGGCTTCCCAAAGTTCGAAGTGACAGTAGTCGACCGTCACTGCGGCGAGTGCACCCTGTGCTGCAAGTATCTGGGTGTTACTGCGCCCGACGGAGCCTCGATGTGGAAGAAGCCCTGGCGGACCTGCGAATTCTGCATCGGCAAGGGGTGCTCCATCCATCCGGACAGACCCGACCCGTGCAGGAAATTCGAGTGCCTGTGGCTTCAATCCGACCTGGTCCCGGAGAAATTCAGGCCGGATCGGGTCAAGGCAGTGTTGACACGGGAGATGGGGCGCGACGGGCTGGTCGTTCATTGCCTGGATAAAGACAAGCTGCGCATCACCGGGGGGCGAAGCGATTTCTCCAGATACATCCTGAGGATGTCGCGAACAGGACCGGTCCTGCTGTCGACGGACAAGGACGACACGCACATCGGCAACAACGCCGCGCGGCTGAACGAGAGTGAAGGAAACAAGTTGGGGTGTCATCGGTTTCCGCCTGTAAGAAGACCGTAAAGGGACGAGCGACCGGGAGGTGGCGGACCTCCCGGCCGCGACAGTCTCCGCCGTGCCTCGACGGCCGTGCGCTCAGGCGACCGTTCTCATCCAGGCCAGAAAGGCCGCAATGATGGCCAGCCGTGGATGATCGGGCAGGTGCACCAGTTAGAAGCCGTAGCCCGGCTGGCCTTTTTCAACGCGCCGAGCACGGCGCATGTCCGCTACTCGGCTACGCCGAATCAAGCACTTACAGTGCTTGATTCGCGGCGAGACATCCCTGTCCCGCACTAGCAGGCTGTTTTTCAACAGCCTG
>JBAUWJ010000109.1:0-2383 GCA_049583715.1 Arenicellales bacterium
CAGCACCACCTGACGCTTCTGCTCCCCGCCCTGCAGCTCAAACGGCGCACGGCCCTCGCCGGGAAACAACCCGACGGACAACACCCCGTCGGTGAACCGCAGCGCCTTGGGAAAGTTCTGCCAAAAATCCTCGGTGGTTGCTGCGACCCAGCCGCGCTCGCTGCTCGCCTGGAGACAAGGTGTCGCACGCAGGTCGGAGGCGACGACTGAACTAGAGGCAGCAGTCCCCGCCCGCACCTCATATCCGCGAAAGGTAACCGTTCGCTCGCCGTTGGCGTCGATGTGGTTAGGGGAGGCCCAGTTGTCTCCGCCACTTGAGTCTTGGTACAGAGCCCAGCGATCGTCACGCGTAACGCGAGAGTCATCGCGGCTTTCGGCATACCACCGTAGAGCTTCCACACGCCCTGCGAGCTTTAGGTGGATCGACAGATCTTTGAAAACTACGGATCCGGGATCCCCGAGATCCCATAAGCCACCGGGATGTACGGCAGCCCGCGGATTCCTTACGCGGAATTCCAGCCGCACTGTCGCGGAGCCTGCAAAGAACGTGGTTCGGCACCTGAAGGTCAAGGGACCGTTCCGGCCGTCAATACCAAATGCTCCTTCGGCGACAAGCGTCGCCCGCATCGCTCCGCACTCCTCGACGTACAGGCGGTCCACTCGCGCGGGATGCTGCGTCCCGCCCTGTCCGATCAAGTCCACCGAGAAACCAGCAGGTTCCAGCAAGCTCACTGCGCCGAGCATGACCGCCGCCAGTGGGGCGTCATCCCGGAGCATCCTAAACGTTGCGGGCCCGGTCTCCACGGAATACCCCGTCGCCGTCTCCGTGACTGCCAAACCTTCCGGACCGGGAACGGACCGCAAATCAGAAGGCCGCACGGAGAGAGTGATCCGCTCCCCCGGCCCGATGTCGACCAGGGCATCAACCAGCAACCATCTGACGGTTCCATCTCCCCAGTGCGCAAGCGGGCGACTCTGACACGGGATGACTCTCTCAGACTGATCGAGGAGGCTAACCGGCACCGAGCCGGCAAGTAGACCCCTTGGTAATGGCATGCCGATCCGGATCGGCTCTCTCTGCCTAGGCAGCCCCGCGGGTTCCTCAACGAGAATCTGCGCCGTAAAGCTCATCACGTTTGCAACAGGTGCTACCCGCTACGACCCGGCCCGCGCCGCCCGATTCTCCAACCCCCGGCTGGCGCTCGGTAAGATCTCGTCGAGAAACGCGAGATTGGAGTCCCACGAATAGTGCTTCTCCATGCACGCCCGAGCGCTCTTCCCCATTTCTCGCGCCCCATCCGGGTCCCGCAATAGCCGCAGCACCGCCTCAGCAAAACCTTCCTCGCTATCCCCTACTAGTAAGTCCTTCCCCGCGCTAGCACGGATACCCTCCAAGGCCTGCGAAGTCGCTACGACGGCTTTACCCATTGCCATCGCTTCCAGCACTTTGTTCTGGATCCCGCGGGCAATTCGAAGCGGCACAATACACACCGCCGCCTCCGCGAGATACGCCCTCACATCCTCGACAAACCCCGTCACCAGGACACCCGGCGTTCGCCCGAGACCTATCACTTCACCCGTGGGGCGACTGCCCACGATATACAACTTCACCGTCGGCTTTAGCGCCTGGATGCGCGGAAAAACCTTCTCAACGAACCATTTCACGCCCTCGACGTTCGGCCAGTAATCCATCACTCCCGTAAATACCAGCGCCAATCCCTCTCCTTCCTTACCGCAAGCATTCCGAGGAAAAAAATACTCCAGGTCAACGCCATTAGACATCGCGAAAAGGTTATCCGGAGCTCCCCCCGGGAAGTGGCTGCGCTCCTGATCGCTGACCACCAACAAGCGGTCAAAGCCATCAGCAATTCGCTTCTCATATATCGCAAGATGCTTCGCCTCGTACCGATAGATCCACGACTGCCAAAGCGGGCTGCGCGCCGCATACTGCTGCCACTTGTAGGAATCGATATCGATCAAATCCATGACCAACGTGGAAGGGGTGATCGACTGAGCTTTACGGGAGCGAAACAGATACTCTGCCATCGGCGACGAATAACAAAAATATGCGTCAAACCCCCTCAAAGCGATGAGCTGATCAATCTCGCGCTGCAACTTCTGAGAGTAGAAGTAGCGGACCGAAATAGATGCCCTCTCCAACAAGCCGGTCAGTGCGGAGAGCTTCTTCCACCGCGGAACGATCCGCTGCAAGGCGAATCCTTGGGTGTACGACCTCAGTTCCGGCAGAAATGCCAAATCTGCGCCATCGTCAATGGGGCACGCCAAGAAAACCTTGTGCCGCGCCGAAAGGAACTTCAGAATATTAAACGACCGGATCTTGTCTCCTTTGTTGGGCGGGAATGGCAGGCGATGACACAAGAAC
>JBAUWJ010000110.1:0-1905 GCA_049583715.1 Arenicellales bacterium
CGGACGCGGCGCTCCTGAAGGGACGGGCCAACTACGTCTGCCTGCACCGGCTGGAGATCTCGGTCGACGCCGAGGAGTTCCTGCGCGACCGGGACAAGGCGGCCCTGGAGCGGGTGCGAGCCTGGACACGGAGCCACCGCCGCGGCAGCGGCGACATCGCCGAGATCAGCGGCATCGACGAGGACTCGCCGATCTGGCCGATGGTGACCTCCACGCCGGAGAACTGCCTCGGCGGGCAGTGCGGCTTCTTCCAGGAGTGCTACGTGAACCGGGCACGCCATACTGCGCTGTCGTCGGAGATCCTGGTCGTGAACCATCACCTGTTTTGCGCGGATCTCGGTCTCAAGGTGGACGGATTCGCGAACATTCTTCCGGGCGCGGACGCCGTGATATTCGACGAGGCGCACAAGCTGGCGGGGGTTGCCTCGGTGTTCCTGGGCGCTACCATCGGCAGCGGCCAGCTTCTCGACCTCGGCCGGGATCTCTCCCGGGAGGAGCAGAGCGAGCAGAGCCAGGTGGGCGGTCTTCTGGAGTCGGCGGCGAGGCTCGAGCAGGAGGTCACGAAAGTGCGGACCGCCTTGCCCGGGGAGTCACTGCGCCTGTCGTGGGAAGAGGCTCAGGATCAGTGCGGGCTGTCCGGGCTGCTCGAGGGCTTGATCGGCCGGCTGGGCGAGCTGTCGGACCTGCTCAAGCTCGCGGCGCCGGCGGGCGAGGGCCTGACGAGGTGCTTCGAGCGCAGCCTGCAGCTTGCCGGCAAGTTGTCGGATATCGTCGACTCGGGCGAGCAGTCCCAGATCCGCTGGCTGGAGACCACCGCCCGGGGTTTCCGCTTGCACGTCACGCCCCGCGACGTGGGCCGCTCGCTGTCGCAATATCTCGATCCATCGGAGAAGACCTTTGTGTACACGTCGGCGACGCTGTCGGTGAACGGGCGCTTCGACTACTTCCTGGAGCAGGTCGGTGCGACGGGGGCGGAGACCGTCAGCCTGCCAAGTCCTTTCGACTACCGCCGCCACGCGCTGCTGCTGGTTCCCGAAGACCTGCCGGATCCGCGTGCCCAGGGGTACATCGAGCGCGTCGTGGACATCGCCGCGCCCATCGTCAGTGCGGCGCGGGGCAGGACCTTCATGTTGTTCACCAGCCATCGCGCACTGAAGCGGGCCGCGCAGCTCCTGCGGGAGCGGGAAGCGGGATGGGTGTTCCTGGTCCAGGGCGAAGCGCCGCGCAGCGAGCTGCTGGAGCGGTTCCGGCGGACGGAGAATGCGCTGCTGCTGGGCTCCGCCAGCTTCTGGGAAGGGGTCGACGTTCAGGGCGAGGCCTTGTCCTGCGTCATGATCGACAAGCTGCCGTTCGAGTACCCCGACGAGCCGGTCCTGCGGGCACGCTTCGCGGACATGGAACAGCAGGGCCGGCGTCCCTTCGTGGACTATCAGCTACCCAACGCCGTCATTGCCCTGCGCCAAGGCGTCGGCCGCCTGATCCGCGACACAAGCGACAAGGGCGTGCTGGTGCTGTTCGACCCGCGGCTTTATACAAAGTCTTACGGCCGCGTGTTTCTGAACAGCCTGCCCGATATCCCGGTGACCCGCGACCCCGCAGACGCCGTGCGTTTCCTGGAGCGAATCGATGAATAACCGCAACCAAGGACCCTTTCCCCCTGCTCCGCATTCACTCCCTCTCCCTCCGGGAGAGGGCTGGGGTGAGGGGGCGATGTTTAGGACCACCCTCACCCTGACCCTCTCCCGCCAGCGGGAGAGGGAACGTTACTCCCTCTCTCTCCGGGAGAGATTCTATGTTTGAAGTCAAGCGATTTTGAGCTTGTGTGGATTGTAGTGCTCCTGGTTTTTGAGCAGGGTGAACGCGATGCGCACGAGCTTGCGGGCGACGGCGACATGAGCCTGGGTG
>JBAUWJ010000111.1:0-2666 GCA_049583715.1 Arenicellales bacterium
TTCAGTCGTCCCAGGGTGGGGTCCGTGAAGCCTCGTTGACTTCAGTGGAGCCAAAGTACACAGGTGCTTCCGATGTACTTGTCAACGAAGCGCTCTCCGCTCTTGGGTGGAAATCCAGTGATGTAGATGGCTCAATTCCTCCAGCCAGAGCTTATGCCGGGGCATGGCATTTGGTATTGGCCATCAATGATCCGCATAGACTGGCCGAGCTGTATTATGACTTCGAGAGACTGAAGGCTGTTATGCTTCGAGAAGGACTTACTACGCTGCAATTGGTGTGGCGAGAGAGTACGAATGTATTTCACTCTCGCAACCCATTTCCAGTAGGTGGAGTTGTGGAAGACCCGGCCACGGGCGCGGCGGCAGCTGCGCTTGGGGGGTATCTCCGAGAAGCCGAACTCATTGCAGTGCCCGCCACCATTTTTATCCGCCAAGGGGAACAGATGGGTCGTCCGAGTCGACTGACAGTCGAAATACCTGCTACAGGAGGAATTGTGGTAAGAGGTACTGCGGTTCCGATTGGGGTGGAGTAATGTTGAAGGAAGGTTTCGTAATCGAGCGCGATTTCAATCCACAACAACCACCGAACAAGTCGCTTCACTGGATTTGCGCCCCTGTGCGTGTCGTGAAGCCGGCGAGCCCAAGCGTTGCGCGGCAATCATAGAAAGGAGACACCCTATGGCAACGAAGATCAAGATTGTCACCACAAGGGATTTTCTTGAGGTAACCCCTGATGGAATCATCGACATAACCACAAGCAAACAACTCCTCGTAGATATAGCCAAGGCTGAACACAAACCGGTGGACTACGATCTGCTCATTGATTTCCGTGATACACAATGGAAGATGTCAACAACCAATTTGTATGAACTTGCATCGGAACTCACTCATTATGGCGATACGTTTCGCAGAAGAGTGGCTGTGCTGGTTCTTCCCGGCGTCAATTTCGACCCCGCCAGCTTTCTCGAGACATGCTCGCATAACCGTGGCTTTTCAGTCGATGCTTTCACGGACTTCGAAACAGCGGTTCGCTGGTTACTCTCTTCGCAGCATGCGTCAAACAAGAGCACTCGGACCAACAAGGCAGATGCCCGCGACGCAGATAGCCGCGCGTGATCCACGGCGTTGGGCCTATGGGAAACATGAAATCTGCCAGGTACAGCGATCGTGAAGCGGGATGGCGATCCTGCTCGCGCTCACCGGTATGGTCGCTTCGGGGGTCATGATGGTCTACACAGGCTGGTGAGCTCGCTTGCCGATTCCACGCACATGGCAAAGATGAGATTGTCCGCGGCGTGCGGCCGATGCCCGCGAGCGTGGCTTGGTTGCACGGGTCGACCATGACGGATGCAGCGGTCAGTCTGGCCGACGACAGCGGCTTTCGCCTGCACCGGGGCTATTTGAACGCCTCGGCTGCGCGCGACCTGGTTGCGGCGGTCCTGGAGCGTGTCGACAAGGCGCCCTTCTACCGCCCGTGCATGCCGCGCACCGGCACGCCGCTGCGCAACCGGATGACCAATCTGGGACCGCTGGGCTGGATCTCGGACAAGGCCGGCTACCGCTACGAGCCGTGCCATCCGGAAACCGGCGCGCCCTGGCCGTCCATGCCCGCGGCGCTGATGACGATCTGGCGGGATGTGGCCGGCTATCCGCATCGGCCGGAAGCCTGCCTCGTGAACTACTACGAAGGGGCCGACGCCAGGCTCGGTCTGCACGTCGATGCCGACGAGGACGCCGCCGAGGCGCCGGTGGTCTCGGTTTCGCTCGGAGACACCGCTCTGTTCCGCCTCGGCGGTCCGACGCGCAGGCACCCGACGCGCCCGATCAAGCTGTTTTCGGGGGACGTCGTGGTGCTCGGCGGCGCCTCCCGCCGCTTCTTCCACGGCGTCGGCCGGATCTATCCCGGAACCTCGGGGCTCGTCCCTGGGGGTGGACGGATCAATCTGACGTTACGGCGCGTGCGCCGCCCCTGAAAACCTGAAAACGGGGACGGACCACGGTTTCAGTGAAAAGCGTGGTCCGTCCGTGTTCTCGAAGAACTCCCGGGTCTAGTTCGACGGGCTCCTGCCGGCGTTCGCTGCGTCTTTCTTGGCCTTCTTGGCGGCCTTCTTCTCTTTGGGCGTCAAAAGGGCCTTCTTTTTCTGCTCTTTGTTGCTTCGTTGCTCTTTACTCATGGTTTCATCTCCTGTCGGTCAAGGGAGTCTCTCGTTGAACCCGACTTCGCTCAACGAATGACCGTGCCCGGTGGTCAACCGATTTGCACTCACCGGTCAAAGCGCCCTTTGTATCGGCGGGTGTGAAGTCGTTCGCACATTTACGACACCGCCTGGATCACCGAGTTCTCCATCGCCCAGAGCGCCGCTGCAGCCCGGCTCGATACGCCGATCTTGTTGTAGATGTGCTGGATATGGTGATCGGTGGTCTTCGGTGAGATGTGAAGGCGGTCCGCGATGTCTTTCGTGGTCAGTCCCCTCGCCGCGAGCTGCAGGACGTCGATTTCGCGCCTGGAGAGTCTGCCGGGATTCTGCGGTCGGCGCGGGGCTGGGGCTCGCTGTTCGTGGCCCGCAGCCTGGAGTACCGCGGCGGCCGTCTCGCTGTCCAGCAGGCCTTCCGAGTCGAGGCGGCGGAGCTCGACGGCAGCCTCCTGCGCGGAGAATGCAGGGCGA
>JBAUWJ010000112.1:0-6754 GCA_049583715.1 Arenicellales bacterium
CAATGGACATGGCGATTCTCACCGGTTCGGCGCGCCCGCCGTCGATATCGAAATAGGTCAGCTTGATCTTTTCCATATGGGCCCTCGGCCGCGATGGTTGAAATGGGGAGGATGCGCGTTGGGTCTCCGCCCGGGAAGGGGCAGGCTCACTCGCGGCGGCGCATTATCCAACGCTTTCTGTCTCTTTCCAAGCGCGCCCCCGCCCAGAGAATGGAGGTCGGGCCTTCGCCCGACCTGTTGTCTCGAGTCAGAATGAATTCTGACCCACTTGGGATGTGCCCCGGGGTCTGGACCGATGTGTCGGACTTCATTCCGACCGGGCTGCTCAATGGAGGTCGGGCTTTCGCCCGACCTGTTGTCTCGAGTCAGAATGAATTCTGGCCCACCTGGGTGCCCCGGGGTCCGGACCGATGTGTGTTGGCCGCATCCCGCTCCCGGCGGTCTGCGGCACTCCCCACCTCCCTGTGGGTCGGAATTTATTCCGACAGCGGTGTGCGGTGTGGCCAGGGAATGTCGTGCCCACAAAAAAAGCCCCGCGCGAGGCGGGGCTTTTCTGACTGCTCCCTGGGAAAGGGATGATTACATCATGCCGTCCATGCCGCCCATGCCGCCGCCGGGCATGCCGCCCGCGGGCGATTCCTTCTCTTCCGGAATCTCGGCGATCATGGCTTCGGTGGTGATCATGAGGCCGGCGATCGACGCCGCGTTCTGCAGCGCGGAACGGGTGACCTTGGTGGGATCCAGGATGCCCATCTCGATCAGGTCGCCGTACTCCTCGGTGGCGGCGTTGTAGCCGAAGTTGCCGGACTTCTCCAGGATCTTGTTGAGGACCACGGAGCCGTCCTGGCCGGCGTTGTTGACGATCTGGCGCAGCGGCTCTTCCAGGGCGCGACGCACGATCTTGATGCCGGTCTCCTGGTCATTGTTCAGACCTTCGACCTTGTTGACCTTCTCGATGCAGCGCACCAGCGCTACACCACCGCCCGGCAGCACGCCTTCTTCCACCGCGGCGCGGGTGGCGTGCAGCGCGTCCTCGACGCGGGCTTTCTTCTCCTTCATCTCGATCTCCGTCGCAGCGCCGACCTTGATCACGGCCACGCCGCCGGCCAGCTTGGCCACACGCTCCTGCATCTTCTCCTTGTCGTAGTCGGAGGTCGCTTCCTCGATCTGGGCACGGATCTGGCTGACCCGGGCCTCGATGTCCTTCTTGCTGCCGGCACCGTCGATGATGGTGCTGTTCTCCTTGGAAACCTGGATACGCTTGGCCTGGCCGAGATCATCCAGCGTGGCGCTCTCGAGGCTCTTGCCGACTTCCTCGGAGATCACCTGGCCGCCCGTCAGGACAGCGATGTCCTGCAGCATGGCCTTGCGGCGGTCGCCGAAGCCCGGCGCCTTGACCCCGCAGACCTTGACGATGCCGCGGATGTTGTTGACCACCAGGGTCGCGAGGGCCTCGCCCTCGATGTCCTCGGCGACGATCATCAGCGGCTTGCCGGCCTTGGCTACCGATTCCAGAACCGGAAGCATGTCCTTGATGTTGGAGATCTTCTTGTCGTGGATGAGGATGTAGGGATCTTCCAGATCGCAGGTCATGTTCTCCTGCTTGTTGATGAAGTAGGGCGAGAGATAGCCGCGGTCGAACTGCATGCCCTCGACGATCTCCAGCTCGTTCTCGAGCCCGGAGCCCTCTTCCACGGTGATGACGCCTTCCTTGCCCACCTTTTCCATCGCCTCGGCGATGATCTTGCCGACGGACTCGTCGGCGTTGGCGGACACGGTGCCCACCTGGGCGATTTCCTTATGATCCGAGCACGGCTTGGACAGAGCCTTCAGCTCCTCCACCGCCGCCGTAACGGCCTTGTCGATGCCGCGCTTGAGGTCCATGGGATTCATGCCCGCGGCCACGGCCTTCAGGCCTTCCCGAAGCAGGGACTGGGCCAGCACGGTCGCGGTGGTGGTGCCGTCGCCGGCGACGTCGGAGGTCTTGCTCGCGACCTCCTTCACCATCTGCGCACCCATGTTCTCGAACCTGTCCTTCAGCTCGATCTCCTTCGCCACGGAAACGCCGTCCTTGGTGACGGTCGGGGCGCCGAAGGACTTCTCCAGGACGACGTTGCGGCCTTTGGGGCCGAGGGTCACTTTCACGGCGTCCGCCAGGATGTTGACGCCCCTGAGCTTCTTGGCTCGGGCGGCTTCGCCGAACAATACTTCTTTAGCTGCCATTGGTATGGTCTCCGATGCTTATTCGATGACGCCCATGATGTCGTCTTCACGCATCACGAGCAGCTCTTCGTTGCCGACCTTGACTTCGGTGCCGGAGTACTTGCCGAACAGCACCTTGTCACCGGGCTTGACGTCCAGGTGGCGGACTTCGCCGTTGTCCTGGACCTTGCCGTTGCCCACGGCGACCACTTCACCCTGCATGGGCTTCTCGGCCGCGGTATCGGGGATCACGATGCCACCGGGCGTCGTCTTCTCTTCTTCGAGCCGGCGCACCAGTACACGATCGTGTAGGGGACGGATGGACATGTTGCTATGCCTCCTCAGTTGCAGTGTTTAACTTATTGAATTTACTGAAGTTCTGTGCTTATTAGCACTCACCTAAGCTGAGTGCTAATAATAAGGTCGAAGTTGCGGATGTCAAGACCCGGGTGATCCGCGTTCGCGAAATATCCCGTGCCCTCAGTCGTCGACCCGGCGGTACTGGCCCTCCAGGGGCTCCCCGTGGGCGGAAGCTGCCGGCCCGGGACCACCCCCCGGACCCACGTGGATGATGGTGCCGTGGCGCACGACGTAGCGGATCACCGCGCGGCGGACGGGGGGGACCAGGCAGAGAAAGCCGAGCGTGTCCGTGAAGAAGCCCGGCGTCAGCAACAGCGCGCCCGCTATCAACAGGACGACCCCCTCCAGCAGCTCCGTGGCCGGCAGCTCTCCCCGGCCGAGCTGTCCGCGTATCCGGTTGAGGGTCGCGAATCCCTGCCGGCGTACCAGGCTCGCTCCCAACACGGCGGTGAAGACCACCGCGAAAATCGTCCAGCCAACGCCGATCACCCCCCCGACCTTGAGGAGAAGGTAGATCTCCAGCAGGGGAATCAGCAGAAATGTGAGCAAAAGGGCGGGCGCTAGGCGCATGGCTTACTGACCTCTCTTCGCAGGGTTTCCCGGAGGGATTCGATCTGGCGGGCGATCACATCGGTCCATCCGGTTAACCGATGGTCTCCCTCGGCGACGATTTCAAGTACCTTGCCGCCCGACCGGGACGGGCACCGGAGGCTGCCGAACCACTGTTGCGTATCGCCGGGCGGCAGCAGCTCGTCGCGGCCGCCGTGAACGACGCGCACGGGACACGGCAGCTCGACCGGTGCCGGACCGTAGCACAATGCATCGGCACAGAACGAGTAGTCGAGCCGGTAGCAGCCTCCCTCGTACAGGTCGGGAAACCACCGGTAGCCTCGTGAACGCCAGCGCTCCAGGTCGCGGGCGTCGAGATGTCCGTGAATGAATCGATCCGTGAAGCGCAGCGCCGGCGCCACCAGAACCAGGCCGTCGACGGGATGCCGCCCGGAGGCGGCGACGTGCACGGCGATCAATCCCCCGAGGCTGGAGCCGACCAGGATGCAGGGGGGCTCGCCCAGCGCCTCCAGTACCCGGTGCAGGTCCTCGATGGCCCCGCTCAAGGTGAAACGGCGAAAAGCACCCCCCGACAGCCCGCAGCCGCGCTGGTCGAAGCGCAGCCAGGCGTGGCCGTGCGCGCCGGCGATTTGTGACAGGTACCTGGATTTCGCGCCGTCGCAGTGGGAGCGAAACCCGTGAACGAAAACGCCGGTGCGACGGCCCTCGCCGTCCCGCCTGAAGCCCACCAGGGACGTCTCGCCGCCGAGCTCCAGTTGCCAGTGGTGCTCGCCGGGCATTCTCCCCTCGGCCTCGGGTCCTGATTTTCGGTCCGGCATCGAAGAAACTTTGGCGTTGCGGGTTCGTCTTAAAAAAGGCGGGAGCTGACCAGTGGCTGGGACGGCCCAGTGCCCCATCGCGACGGCATCGCATGGACTAGAATAAGGCGCGCCGGCGATGCACCAGGCTTCCATTCTAACCAAAGGGTTGAGCGTTTGATCCGGATCCAGAGACTCCGCCGGGGATTTCCACCAGCGGCGATCGGGCTTGTCCTGTTCGCGACGGGCCTGCTGACGCCGGCCGTGGCAGCCCCGGCGCCGGGCGGGGACGGCGGCGGGCAAGTCAGCCGGGAGTCGCACCAAGACGTGGTCCAGGCCCTGGCCCAGAGCTCCGCCACGGATACCGCTTCGGAGACGGCACAAGACCAGCAAACGCTCCTGAAGCCCCGCCAGGCGTTTCGTTTCGAGGCCCGGCTGGTGTCGCCGGGCCGGCTGCGCGCCACCTGGCGCATCGCCCAGGGCTACTACATGTATCGCCGCAGCTTCTCTGTGACGGCAATGAACGGCGACGCGGCGCTCGGCAAGCCGGTGTTCCCCAAGGGCCGGATGAAGCACGACGAGAACTTCGGCGATGTGGAGATTTACGACTCGGACGTGACGTTCACCGTGCCGATCGACTCTACGCCGCTGGGCGAGGATCGGCTGGTTATTCAGGCAGTGGGTCAGGGTTGCAACGAGCCCATCGGTGTGTGCTTTCCTCCGGTGACCGAGACCGCCACCATCCCGCTGACCGCCGCAGGGGAGTCGTCGCAAAACGGCGCGTCGAGCGGCTCGGGGATCATCGGCTCGTTGCAGGCGCTCATGGGCGGCGGCTCGAGCCAGCAGGAGTTTCTCCGTCCCGACGAGGCGTTCAAGCTTCGGCTCGAGCCCACGGGACCACGGGCCTTGGTGGCGAAGTTCTCCATAGAGCCGGGGTATTACCTCTACAAGGACAAGATCGCCGTCGAGAGCGAGACTCCGGACGTCAAGGTCACCGCCGTCGAGTTGCCGCAGGGCAAAAAGAAGACCGACCCGAACTTCGGTGAGGTCTACGCCTTCCACCACAGCTTCGATGCTTTCATTGCCTTGACCCGCGGTGACGCCGGGCCGCGCGAGGCATCCTTCAGGCTGAAATACCAGGGATGCGCGGAAGCCGGTATCTGCTATCCGCCCATCGAAAAGACGGTGTCCCTGCGCCTGCCCGGGGACTCGGGCGCGACGTCCGTTTCCGGGGACGCCGGCGGCACGCCGCCTCCGGCTGCCGGCTCCGGTTTCGGCGGGTCCAAGCCGGCGAGCGGCGGGCTGCTGGCTGGTCTGTCGCTGGTGCTGCTCGCTTTCGGGTCGGGGCTGCTGCTCACTTTCACACCCTGCGTTCTCCCCATGATACCGATCCTGGCCGGTATCATCGTCGGACAGGGGAGCTCGGTGACCCGCACGCGCGGGGGCTCGCTCGCTGCCGTGTACGTGCTGGGCACAGCGGTTACCTACACGGCCGTGGGCGTGGTGGCCGGCCTCACGGGCGATCAGCTCCAGGCCCACTTCCAGAACGCCTGGGCGATCGGCTTGATCGCCGCTCTGCTGGGGCTCATGGCTTTATCCATGTTCGGTTTCTACGAGCTCAAGATGCCGTCGGCCATTCAGACCCACCTGCAGCATCGCGCCACGGGCCTGAAGGCGGGCGCGTACGGCGGTGTCTTCCTCATGGGAATCCTCTCGGCCCTGATCGTCGGCGCCTGCGTCTCGCCGGTGTTGATCTCCATTTTGAGCCTCGCGATCAAGCGCGCCGACCCGGTGCTGGGCGGCGCGATCATGTTCGCGATGGCGCTCGGTATGGGGCTGGTACTGGTCGCGTTGGGCTTCGGCTTCGGGCATTTCCTGCCGAAGACCGGACCGTGGATGGAAACGGTCAAGCATGTCTTCGGCCTGTTGCTGCTCGCCGTCGCGGTCTATCTTCTGGGCGCGCTCCCGCGGGTTCCGGTACTGTACCTGTGGGCCGCCCTGATGCTCGGCACAGCCGTGTATCTGGGCTCGGGATCGTTCCGGCACAGGCGCCGCGGGTGGAGATGGATGCGGCAGCTCGCTTCCGTGGCACTGGTGGCCTGGAGTGTCCTGGCGGTGATAGGGGGCGTGCAGGGAAGCCGGGACATCCTTAGACCGGTGAACTACCAGGCGCTGGCCGGTGCAAGGGGCGGGCAACCGGTCGTGCGCGTCGATTTCCGGCAGGCACCCAATCCCCAGGCCCTCGCGGGCCTCATGAAGGCGGCGCGCGCCGAGGGCAAACCGGTAATGATCGACTACTACGCCGACTGGTGCGTGGACTGTGTGCGGATGGAGAAGTCGACATTCGCCACACCGAGAGTCGCCAGGGCGCTGAACGACGAGTTCGTGCTGATCCAGGTGGACCTGACCGACCCCGACGACCCCGGCACCCGCGCCATCAAGCAGGCGCACGACGTTTACGGCCCGCCAGCCGTATTGTTCTTCGACAGGCAGGGACGCGAGATACGGTCGCTGCGCCGCTACGGCTACATGAACAGCAGGCAGTTCCTGCACCACATTCAACCGCTGCGCGAGAGCTAGGGAAGCTCTGATTAATGGTTTACGTTGTCATTGCGAGCGCAGCGAAGCAATCCAGGATTCCTGCTATTCCACGCTTTCTGGATTGCTTCGTCGCGTCGCTCCTCGCAATGACTGCATTAATCAGAGCTTCCCTAGCCTACCCCGTCAAACAGTCTGTAACTCATCGGGGCTTGCCGATGCGGGTTGAACGGTTCGATGGCGTATCGAAAGGGCGTCGCCGGGGTCTTTTTCAGTCGCTCCCGGAT
>JBAUWJ010000113.1:0-1823 GCA_049583715.1 Arenicellales bacterium
CGGCCTGAAGCCCGCCCGATGGCGGACCGGGATCCAAGCCCACCTGTGGGTCGGAATTCATTCCGACAGCGACGTGTCCCGGGGGCACGCCACCTCATTCATCGTCGCGCCGCGTCTCCAGCGAAACCAGCTCCCCGCCTTCAACGACTGTCTCGAACAGGATCGGCCGGCAGCACACGAAGCAGTCCTCGTAATAGGTCTGCGAGCCGCCGGAGCAGTCGACGTCAGTCTCGAACTGCTCACCGCAGTAGGGGCATTGGACCGTGCAGGCTTCGATCATGATGCTGCGTGATAGCAGGAACGCGGGATCCTTTGCAAGGTGTGCAAACCGAACCGCGTTTCATTCATTTTCTGTATTCCGGCCGGCTTCCCTCTGCTGCTGGAAGGAGAGGGATACAGCGGTTCCAAGCATCGCCCCCTCACCCCGGCCCTCTCCCGAAGGGAGAGGGAGTTACGTTCCCTCTCCCGCTGGCGGGAGAGGGTCAGGGTGAGGGTGGTTCCAAACATCGCACCCTCACCCCGACCCTCCCAAAGGGCCCCAAGGGAGAGGCGAACAAGGTGCGTTCATATCCTCCGCCGGGCCTCTGCGACTCCACTGCCCCGTTCGTCCAACCCCCACCATCTCGACATCGACAACTGACCTATCATCCCAACGATATCGCCGGCGTTGGCGTTAATATCGCTGTGATGAGCCAAGGCGCCGAACAACCCTCCTGGTGGGATCCTTATTCCAACCAGCCTTACCGGCTTTCCAGACAGGCCAAGAACCGGCTGGCGGCCGGCAATCTCGTCGAATACCTGAAGATCGCGGCCACGCTGCTGGTCGCGTCGCCGCGCCTGCTCCGGCGCTTCGCCGCCCTCCGTCCCGCGCCGAGCGACCAGCCTTCCAGCCGCTTCGTCGGCCTTGGTGTCAGCCCGGAGGAGCGCCATAACGACCGGATCCGGGACATGGTCGAGGAGCTCGGCGTGGAGGAGCTGCTGATTCGCATCCCGTCGTGGGAGGTGGACCGCCTGGATTCTTACGTCGAGTTTGCCGAGCGCTTCCGGGGCCGGCGCCTCTTGTTCAACATCCTGCAGTGCCGGGACTGCGTGGCCCGTCCGGACTACTGGCGCGACGCGCTGGAAGCGATTTTCTCGCGCCTCAAGCACCTGTCCCGCGATTTCCAGATCGGCAATGCCATCAACCGCACCAAGTGGGGCTGCGCCCACAGCGGTGAGTACCTCGGGCTCATGGAGACCGCGGAGCGCGTGCGGGCGGGGCATCCGGACATCAGGCTGACGGGCTCCTCGGTGATCGACTTCGAGCCGCTGGCAGCCCTGCGTACGCTGTGCAACCGGCGCCGCTATCATCTCGACGCCGTCAGCGCCCTGCTCTACGTCAACCGGCGAGGATCGCCCCGCGGCCGCCAGTATCTGTTCTTCGATCTCGAGCGAAAGCTCCGGCTGTTGCGCGCCATGGTCGACATCGGCAATCGCAACGACCGAAGGCTGTGGATCACCGAGGTCAACTGGCCGCTGCTGGATACCAAACCCTACACACCCAACTCCGGACATCCCTCGCGCACGGTGGACGAGGCGACGCAGGCCCGCTACCTGAGTGAGTACTACCGCATCGCCTGGCAGTGCGGCTGGGTCGAGAAGGTGTACTGGTGGCAGCTCATCAATCCCGGCTACGGTCTGGTGGACCATCGAAGTGGATCCTTGAGGAAGATGCCCTCTTACTACGCGTTCAAGGAGCTGCTGGAGGGAGCGCTCCAACAACCTTCGGGCTGATGCCGGTCGGGCTTTTCAGCCCGACAATTATTTCAAGTCAGAATGAATTC
>JBAUWJ010000114.1:0-18402 GCA_049583715.1 Arenicellales bacterium
ATCAGTCGGTGGCCTTCAGCCTGATATCGTTCTCCACCTTCTTGACGCCTTCAACCGTCCGGGCAACCTGCACCGCCCGGGCTTCCTGCTCGGACGAGTTCGCGAACCCGCTCAGTTGAACGACGCCCTTGAACGTCTTGACCTGAATATCGGCCGCATCGACCTTGTCGTCCCGGATCAAAGCCGTCTTCACCTTCGTGGTGACGACGGAATCGTCGACGAACTCGCCGGTGCTTTCCTGGGTTGCGGAGCCGGCGCAGCCCGGCAGGACCGCCGCGGCGAGTACCGCTACGGTGCCGAAGCACAATGCTCGTCTCCCCGTGTTCGTAGTATGCATGTCAATAGTCATGTGAGCCTTGGGTCGTGCCTATCCAAAGGCATGACCTCGTTTGTCTGCGTTACGAGTGTATAAGCAAGTCTCGTGCCAGGGTCGAGGCTCGCTGATTTCGCGGGGCCCCCGGACTGTACCTGTCGCCGTTTCAATACACTCGTGCGGGCCCCGGCCGGCGAACCGCCAAACCACGCCCCCGGGCGGAGTCGCAAATCGGCGACTCGCGGTCCCGCCCGGGGACTGGGACGGGATGTCCTAGTGACAGCCGGCGCCCATCAGAAATCGCGGGCGAGGCCGCCGAGGAAAGTCCAGGGCTTCAGGTCGACCTCCTCTCCGGTGCTCTTGTCCTTGAGGATCAGGTAGGTGTACATGGCTCCAAGATGAAGCTTCCAGGGCGAATTCTTGGAGAGCTTGATGTCCGCGCCGATCTGCCCGCCCCAGATGAAGCGGTCCTCGAAATTCCTGTTCTGGCGCACGCCCAGCGAATTCACCGACAGCGACACGCCGTCCACCATGGCGTAGCCGGCAAAAGGACCCGCGAATGCATCCACCCGGCTGCCTTTGTAGAAGTGATAGTTCGGGCCGACCGTGAGCGAGGTCACGTTGAGGTTCTCCGTGTCGCTCCCCCTTTGAGCGGGCGTGTGCGCGGTGAGGCTGACCTCCGGCGACGCCAGCATCAACCTTCCTTCGATGCCCACCCGGGGATTGACGTGGTATTCGAGACCCACGCCGCCCTCGATTCCGCTGCCGGTCTCGAACGAGCTGTGCACCGCGGTCCCGGACCGGATCTGGTCATTGGCGATCTCGTCTTCATCCGTATAGACCGGCCCGATCAGCGCCCGCCCCGTCCAGGCGGTGACGCGCTTGACCGTCACCCGGGTCTCGCAGCTCGTGGTGTCCCCCGCTTCGTTGGACCCGCTGCCGCGCAGGGTATAGACGCCGGGATCGTCGAGGACGACCTGCTGCGGGAAGGGCGGTGACAGCGTCTTGATTGTCTGGTCCTGATCATTCACCACCGACACCTGCGTGTTGGCGGATTTGCCGGAGACGTCGACCTGAAAATCCTTTCCGGCGGCAACTTCCGCAGGCGCGATGACGCGGCATGCCGTCAGGGTTCGTTGTCCTGCATAAGCCAGGTTCAGGCACGCCTCGGGCACGACGAACTCGTAAATATGGGTCACGTCGCCCTTGGCGATCGGAACGTCGATCTTGTAAGCCTTGTACGACCTCTTGGTGGCAAGACACACCGGGGCCACGGACACCGGCTTCCCCTTGCGCCGGAACGCCATCCACTCGAAACTGTCTCCCGGCTCGATGGACGTCTCGCTGATACCTTTGCCGCTTGCCACGGCCGCAAACAGAGCATCGGATACGTCACCCATTCCCCGTTCGCTCAGGACCTCGCGAAGCTCGGGCTCGTACCTGGCAAAGAGCGTCTGGAGCTTGGAGACGGAGTCGACGGTCACCCCCTCGGATATCGACGAATACTTGCCGCCTAGCGCCGTGAACCGGTTGGCGATAGGTTGACTCGCACACACGCTGCTCTCGGCCGCGCTGGCCGGCTTGCCCGGCACCAGAAACGCCAGGCAGGCGACAAAAAGCACCGCGGCCGCGCGTCCGGAAATCGAGCGCCCGTATGACTTATTCAATTGCATCATTTCTTGCCCCTTATTGGTGAGTCTTGCAGACAGACAACGCCCGAGCGCACAGTGTTCCCCGGAACCTTCTAAAATCTGAACCCGACACTGGCACTGACCATCTGTATGTCCTTCGGATAGCTGATGTCGAACCATTCACTCTCGAGCCTCAGCCAGAGCCCACCGAGATTGAGCTGGCCGCCCAGACCGTAAGTCAGATCATGATCGTTCTGGTCGGGAAACCCGCCCCCGCCTCTGGTGTCCCAGAAGATAACACCTCCCTTGGCGAACAGGTCGACCGGTCCGATCGGCAACAGCCCCACGCCTTCAACGTCCCAGCCGTCCGTCTCGGCGCTGAACGGCCCGGTCTTGGCCTTGCCGAAGTTGCGGTAACCGCCCTCTATAGCGAAATTCTCCGTCGCGCGATAGCCAGCGTACAGCTTGTAGGCGGTTTCCTTGTCGCTCAGCTTCACCTTCCCGATGTCCTTGACCTGCACCTGGTCGTCGAAATTCGCTTCGCCCGCACCGGCTCCGACATAGACGTTGGGGACCTCGGCGTGCAGTGCCGGCGCGACCAGGGCGAGTCCGAGCGCGCCCACCGGAATTGCCAGTTTTTTGAACGTGTCTTTCATAACTCACCTCCGCTGCTGGTTGTTCACGTCTTCGGGTTGACCTGCGCCATGAATCCGCGCGTGGCCGTAATGTTCCGTCGGCCGGTTTCTCCGTATCGAAGCAACTACCGTGCCAGCGCCCATCAACAGGAAATCGACGGGGACGGCAGCACGGAATGTCGCTCTCCCGCAACACCTGATGCGTCGAAACCACAGTTCCCGCTTGAAGCGCGCGAGTGAATGCAGAGCTCCAGGGGATTTCCGCCTGTCGTCGATCGACGACAGGCGGGCCCCCGAAGAGTCGGCCGGCTCCGGAGAGGGCCGGGACGTGCGCGCCGGGCGGCGGCGAAAACCCATGAGGAGAGCGCTTGATGCAGATCAAGTGCCGCCGCCCGGGCCGGTTGCATGATAGGCATCACGGGGAAACGCAGTTCGAACAAGCACATCGACAAACACATCCATGAAAACCACGCCCGAGTTCCGCCTCCAACCTGTCCCGCGCCCGGCGGCCTGCAGCACATGATGCCGGCGCCGTCTTACTGCCTGTCTCCGGCTCGGAACCCGGCATGATCCGGTTCGCGATGATCGCCCTCGTGACGGCGCTCCTCGCCTCCCCGGCGCTGGCCGCAAGCGAGACCACCGGGCAGAGTGCAGGCAAGTCCGGTGCACTGCCCACCGCAGAGGCCAGGGTCGCGACCGTCGCCGAGGAAGAGGTGCTCGACGGCGTGATCGAGGCCGTCAACCGATCGACAGTATCCGCCCAGACCTCCGGGCGGATCATTGATCTGCCGTTCGATGTCGACGACTACGTGGAGCAGGGTCAGGTGATTGTCCGCTTCCGCGATACCGAGCAGAAGGCCGGCGTCGAGCGCGCCCAGGCCAGCCTGGACGAGGCCCAGGCCCAGCTCACCCAGGCCCAGTCCGAATACGAGCGCATCCGAAGCCTGCTGGACAAGAAGCTGGTGTCGAAGGCCCAGATGGACCAGGCCCGCGCCGCCTACGAGTCGGCCAAGGCCCGCCAGGACGCGGCGACGGCGGCACTGACCCAGGCCCGGGAGCAGCTCGAGCACACCGTCGTGCGGGCACCCTACAGCGGCATCGTGGTGGCCCGCCACGTCGAGATCGGCGAGACCGCGACGGTCGGCCAGGCCCTGATGACCGGTCTCTCGCTCGAGCATCTGCGGGTGGTGGTCGACGTCCCTCAGCAATATATCGACGCCCTGCGGCGCAACCGCGAGGCCCGGGTTCTTCTGCCGGACGGCACATCCCTGGTTGGGCAGTCGATTCGCGTCTTCCCCTATGCATCGGACACCTCGCACACGTTCCGCGTGCGGGTGACCCTGCCCGAGGGCCAGCATGGGGTCTACCCGGGCATGCTGGTGAAAGTTGCCTTCGTGAGCGGCCACAGGCAAAGCCTGCTGGTGCCGGCGGACGCTGTCGTCCATCGCAGTGAAGTCACCGCCGTATATGTTCTCGACAAGCAGGGCAAGCTGCATTTTCGCCAGGTCCGGGCCGCGTCGGCGCGGCCCGACGGGCGCGTCCCGGTGCTTGCGGGCCTGGACGCCGGAGAAATCGTCGTCACTGATCCGGTCGCGGCCGCGGTCGCCTTGAAGGAAGCCGGAGACGAGGTGAAATGACGAAGGAGCGGCTGGGCGTTTCCGGCGCTCTCGCACAGAAGTTCCTCACCTCGGAGATCACGCCTCTGCTGGCCCTGGTGGGGCTCCTGCTCGGCCTGTTCGCCGTGGTGGTCACGCCGCGTGAGGAAGAGCCCCAGATCGACGTGACGTTCGCCAACGTCTTCATCCCCTATCCCGGGGCCTCCGCCAAGGAGGTCGAGAGCCTGGTCACGGCCCGGGCGGAGCAGATGCTGTCCGAAATCAAGGGGGTCGAGCATATCTATTCCGTGTCCAGCCCCGGCCTCGCGACCCTCACCGTCCAGTTCTACGTCGGCGAGCCGCGCACCGAGGCCATCGTGCGTCTGTACAACGCCGTCTATGAGAATCTCGACTGGATGCCGCCCGGCATCGGCGTGGGCACGCCGCTGGTCAAGCCGCGCGGGATCGACGACGTGCCGATCGTGGCCGGCACATTGTGGACTGAGGATCCCAGGCGCGGCGCCGATGACCTGGCCCGGATCGCTCACACCATCGAGACCGAGCTTCAACGCGTGCCGGGCACCCGGGCCATCGAGACCATCGGCGCGCCGGACCGCGTCGTCAAGGTGCAGCTCGATCCACAGCGCCTCGCAGGCTATGGCATCGCGCTCGCGGACCTGCGCCGGGCGCTGGGCGCCGGCAACGCCTCCGTCGACGCGGGTACGATCGTCCGCGACAACGAGGCGATACAGGTCCAGGCCGGTACCTTCCTCACGACGCCGGAGGAGGTCGGGGATCTCGTCGTCGGCATGAACAACGGCGCGCCGGTCTTCCTGCGCGACGTCGCCCGGGTGAGTCTCGGTCCGGACCAGCCGAAACGCTACGTCCAGTTCGGCGTCGGCCCCGCCTATCCCGACAAGAGCCCGCCCGCCGGCAGCCGTTTCCCGGCGGTCACCGTCGCCGTCGCCAAGAAACCCGGGCGGAACGCCGTTACGGTGGCGAACGCGGTCATCGCCCGGTTCCAGCAGCTTCGCGGCACCTTCGTTCCGGAGGGGGTCCATGCGACGGTGACGCGCAACTACGGCAAGACCGCCAACGACAAGGCCCTGACGCTCATCAAGAAGCTGGTGTTCGCCACCGCATCGGTGATCCTGCTGGTGCTTCTCACCCTGGGATGGCGGGAGGCCATCATCGTCGGCACCGCCGTGGCCATCACCCTGACCGTCACGCTGTTCGCCTCCTGGGCCTGGGGCTTCACCCTCAACCGCGTCTCTCTCTTCGCGTTGATCTTCTCCATCGGCATACTGGTGGATGACGCCATCGTGGTGGTGGAGAACATCCACCGCCACATGCATATCGGCGGCAAGCGGCTCGTCGAAGCCATACCCCTGGCCGTGGACGAGGTCGGCGGACCGACGATCCTCGCGACGTTCACGGTGATCGCCGCTCTGCTGCCCATGGCTTTCGTTACCGGGCTCATGGGGCCCTACATGAGTCCGATCCCGATCAACGCCAGCATGGGCATGCTGATCTCGCTGGTAGTGGCGTTCGTGTTCACGCCCTGGCTGTTCCTCAAGGTGTTCCAGCGCCGCGCCGCCCGGGAGCAGGCGCACGAGGACGAGCACGCCGGGGAACAGTCGGACCGCGTCTACCAGTTCCTCCATCGCGCGTTCCAGCGTTGCCTCTCGCCGTTTCTGCGGGGCCGCCGCGGCCGGCCGTGGCGAGTGGGCATGCTGGTCGGCCTCATCGTGCTGATCATAGCGGCCTGCAGCCTGGTCGCCTTCAAGCTGGTGGTGCTCAAGATGCTGCCCTTCGACAACAAATCCGAGTTCGAGGTCGTGGTGGACATGCCGGAGGGCACACCGGTGGAGCAGACCAACCGGGTGTTGAACGCCCTCGCCGCCCGCCTCGCGACCGTGCCGGAGGTGACCAACATCCAGACCTACGCCGGCACCGCCTCGCCCATCAACTTCAACGGGCTCGTCCGCCAGTATTACCTGCGCCAGGAAGCCTACATGGGAGACATTCAGGTCAATCTGGTCGACAAGCACGAGCGGAAACGCCAGAGCCACGCGATCGCCATGGCGGTGCGCGGACCGCTGCAGGCCATCGGCCGCCGGTACCACGCCAACGTCAAGATCGTAGAGGTTCCGCCGGGCCCGCCCGTATTGTCGCCCCTCGTCGCCGAGATCTATGGCCTGAGCGATGAGGGGCGCCGCAAGGTCGCGAGCACCGTCGCCGATATATTCCGGGACACCCCGGAAGTGGTCGACGTGGATACGACCCTCGAAGCGCCGCAGAAAAAGCTCGTGCTCGAGGTTGACCGTGCGCGCGCCGCGCGTCTGGGGGTCAGCCAGTCGACGGTGAGTGCCGCCATCAACGCCGTCGTGCACGGAGAGGACGTTTCATACCTGCACCGGGAGCACGCCAAGGAGCCGGTGCCGGTGCGGATCGAGCTGCCCGAAGGCGCGAGGTCGGATATCAACGTGCTGCTCGGCATCCGCGTGCGCTCGAGCACCGGCGCGCTGGTGCCGCTCGGAGAGATAGCGCGATTCAGGCGAACGACGCGCGACCAGGCGATCGACCACAAGGACCTGCTGCCGGTGGTTTACGTCACCGGCGACGTTGCGGGTCCCATAGACAGCCCCTTGTACGCGATGGCGGCAATCTCATCGCGACTGTCCCATCAACCGGTGATGCATGGGCAGCCTCTCGACCAGCATTTCATAGCACAGCCGGAGAATCCGTATCGCTGGAGCCTGAAGTGGGACGGTGAGTGGCAGGTGACGTATGAGACTTTCCGTGACATGGGAATTGCCTACGCCGTGGGCCTGGTTCTCATCTACCTCTTGATCGTTGCGCAATTCCGCTCTTACGCGGTGCCGCTGATTATCATGGCGCCCATACCGCTCACCATCATCGGCATCCTGCCCGGCCACGCACTGCTCGACCGGCAATTCACCGCGACTTCGATGATCGGGATGATCGCGCTCGCCGGTATCATCGTCCGCAACTCCATCCTGCTGGTGGATTTCATCCGCCACGAAGTCAAGGACAGGGGCACCGAATTGCAGGAAGCCGTCATCAAGGCCGGTGCGGTGCGGGCACGACCCATCATCCTCACCGCCCTGGCCGCGATGATGGGAGCCACTTTCATACTGGATGACCCGATATTCAGCGGACTGGCGGTGTCCCTGATCTTCGGCATGCTGGTATCGACCCTGTTGACCCTCGTGGTGATTCCCGTCGTGTATTACGCGTATACTTACCGGCGCAGTACGCCGACCGATCCACAGTTGCAGGAGGGTCGGGAAGCGTAGGGAAGGAGCGTGAGGCAGGTTCGTGGCGCGGTTCGCGGATTTCCTTTGGAAATCACCGCCCGAAGCCGGGTTTTGACGATATATCGCCCGGGGCGAGCCGCCCATCGGCCGCCACACGTTATGCACAAACCATGTGCTACATAATGAATATCAGACAGCCAACGAGAGATGATATGTTCAAGAAGCCGAATGAGACCAGCTACGGGGAGCCCTCGGCGAGCGACGACATCGCGAGCCCGGGAAACTTCAGAGACAGCCAGAACCAGCACGTCGGGAAGGTTACGGAGCACAAGAGATCGGTACTGAGCCCTTCCATCACGGTCAAAGGCGATATCAGCGGGACCGAAGACCTGGTGCTCGAAGGCAAGATGGAAGGATCCATCAATCTGCCGAACAACGAAATCATGATCGGACCGGATGGCAAGGTGAAAGCCAATGTCACCGCCATGAAGGTGTCCGTGGAAGGCCGCCTTGTCGGCGACATCCGGGGCAGCGAGCGCGTGGTCATCAAGCACTCCGGCCGCGTCGAAGGCAACATCGTCGCACCGCGGGTCGTGCTGGAAGACGGATGTCAGTTCAAGGGCAGCGTCGAGATGAATATAGATTCCAGCGCCGGCTCATCCGCCTCCGCCAAGGAAGCAAAAGGGGAATCGAAATCCGACTCGAAGGGCAAGTCCGACGGCTCTTCCCATGGCCAGAAGATCGATCAGTACAGTTCGGAGACCAAGCCTCGCGTGACCACCGCCTCGTAACGACGAGGCGCGCACCCGATCGCTGGACTCGCGGCGTGTTTCGCCGGCGGCGAGGTTTGTCCGTTGTACGTCCTCAGGCGCCGGCTTTCAGTTTGCGTATTCCGAACAGCAACAGCACCAGTCGCTCGTAGAGCGATTCCGCCTGCCCTCGTCGAATCTTGTACAGGAAGTATTTCTCGAACGATACCTTGGCCCAGTGAACCCAGCGGCCCTTGGATGCCCAGTTGAGATTGCGCGGGGGAATCTGCGGCAGCGCGACGAAGGCCACCCCCTGCTTGCCGAAATCCGCGAGACACAGGGCATTCCAGCTCGCTCGGTGCGAGGGTTTCCGGCCGGCGATCACGTCGCCGATATTCCCGGTTACCGCGGCGGACATCGATTCGATCATGTACCCCGTCTTGGGCACGCCCACGGCCAGCGGCGTTCCGCCCATCGGAGGTATCGCTACGCATACCCCGATCGAGTAGACGTTGTTGTATTTCGGGTTGCGCTGGAACTGGTCGATCGTGACGAACCCGCGCGGATTCACCAGCCCCTCGATACCGTCCACCGCGTCCACGCCGCGGAAGGCGGGCAGGATCATCGCGTGGCGGAATTCGAGATCATACTTTTTCTTCTCGGCGCCCTGCTCGTCCACCTCCGTGACGTGCACGGCGCCCTTCTCGACCGAGTCTATCTTCGCGTTCGTGATCCAGCCGATGTTGGCTTCGCGCAGCTCCGACTCCAACAGGCCTTTGGTGTCACCGACGCCGTTCAGACCAAGGTGGCCGATGTAGGGCTCGGGCGTCACGAAACACATCGGCACGCGGTCGCGGATACGGCGGCGCTTCAGCTCGCGATCGACGATGAAGGCGTACTCGTAGGCGGGCCCGAAGCAGGAGGCGCCGTTGGCGGCGCCGACAATGACCATTCCCGGGTCGCGCACCAGGGCTTCGAAATCCTGGTGGCAGGCCGACGCGTGGTCCGTCTTGCAGATCGACTGCGTGAAGCCGTCGGGTCCCAGCCCCGGCACTTCCTCGAACGCCAGCTTGGGTCCGGTGGCGACGACCAGATAGTCGTAGTCCAGCCTGGTGCCCTCCGTCAGCTCCACCTGGTTGTCCACCGGATGAACACGCTTCGCGCCGCCCGAGTGAAACTCGATGCCGTGCCTGCGGAAGAGATCGGGCAGCCTGACGACCACCTGCTCGGGCTTGCGCCAGCCGACCGCCACCCAGGGATTCGACGGGGTGAATTCGAACCGGTCGCTGTCGTTGACGACCGTGACGCTGTGTCCGCTGCCCAGGTGCTTCCTGAGCTCAAAGGCCTGTCCGATACCTCCGAGACCGGCCCCCAGTACCAGGATACGAGCCATGATGGTTTCCGTGCGCGGTGTTGACGGCGGCATCGTTGCACGGGCGCGGAGGAATGCCCTGACCTGGATCAAGAAACCCGCGGGAGCGATACTACCGGTCCCCGGTACACAAGACAGCGGTATGGTCGATTCGTGGCTGTAGAAGACTCACCCTATGACGCCGTGGTCGTCGGCTCTGGAGCTGGGGGCGGATTCGCGGCGATGGCGCTCGCGGAAAAGGGACTGAAAGTCCTGGTCCTGGAGCGCGGAAGACGCTTCGTACCGGAGCGCGACTTCCCGATGCGCCACCGGGACTGGGAGCTGCATCCGGACGTGTTTCCTCCACAAGGCGCGGATCCCTCCATCGAGCCAATGCCCGGAGCCGCCCTGCCGCCGGGATCCGAAAACCTCTGCTCCCAGGGCGGGACGTTCGGCATGCTCGGGCCTTGCCAACGCCGGGCGCCATTCCGCTATGAGCGCGTCTTCGGGCTCGGCGGCACGACGCTGCACTACCAGGGCGAGGCCCACCGATTCGCGGATTTCGCCTTTCACCCGGCAACGAGCTACGGTTTCGGCGTCGATTGGCCGATTGGCTATGACGAGCTTGCCCCCTACTATCGTCGCGCCGAGGAACTGCTGGGGGTGGCGGGCTCCAATGACAATCCCTTCAAGCCGCCACGTGGCGGCTTTCCCACACCGGCCCATCCGCTTTCCCGGGCCAGCCAGTACGTTCGCCGCGGCGCCCGGGAGCTGGGATGGTCGCTACTCGCGAACAACCTCGCCCTGCCAAGCAGATCCATCGACGGGCGGCCGCCCTGCCAGCACACAGGCGGCTGTGTTCAGGGCTGCATCTTCGGCGCGAAGTCCAGCGTCGACCTCACGGCACTGGCCCGCGGACAGCGCACCGGACATCTTTCGATCAGGACCGGCGCGCGGGTGTTGGGACTGGAGCATGACGGGAAACGGGTTCGTTCTCTCACGTGCATCGACTCCGGCGGTCGCTTCCAGGTGAAAGTGCGTGCGGTGGTACTCGCCGCCGGAGCGATCGAGACACCACGGCTGCTGCTGAACAGCCCGGGGCCCGGGTTTCCGCGAGGGCTCGCCAACAAGCACGATCTGGTCGGGCGCTATTTCCTCGACACCTTGCTGGTGGCGCTGACCGTCCGGTTCGAATGGCGCCTCAATCCCTACAAGGGTCCGCCCATCGACTCCCGAATCTGGGATTTCTGCCGACCCGACGGGAAGGGATCCGTCCGGTCGGGCTACGTGCTCGGGGTCTCCGGCACGCTCGGGGGATTCCAAGGACCGCTCTCCTACGCCCGCAGCATCCCCGGCATCGGCCTCGTCCACAAGCAGGCAATGCGCGAACGTTTTGGCACCATCCTCACGCTGTTCGGGATCGCGGAGCACGAGCCCCGCTTCGAGAACCGTATCAGGCTGAGTGACCGCGTCGATGACGCGGGGATCCCGAAGGTCGTCGTGGAGTCCAGTTTCTCCGCCGCCGATCGCGCGGCCTTCGCCGCGATGATCCAGCGTTGTCAGCACTGGGCCGAAGCCTGCAAAGCCGTTGAAACAATCACCCTGGCGTCCAGCTACGACAATCCGGCTGCCAGCCATGTCGGCGGGAGCTGCCGCATGGGAAAGCATCCCGAAGCGTCCGTCGTCGACACCTACGGCCGGACCCATGATGTCCCCAACCTGTTCATCACCGATGCCAGCGCGCTGGCGGGACAGGGCGCCGGTGATTCCCCCTCGCTGACGATCCAGGCCCTGGCCTTGAGAACCGCCGATTACATCGCGGCGCTGATGAAGCGCCGGGAGCTCTAGCGATGCGGCGCCGGCAGTTCCTCGATCGTCTTCGTCTTCTGCCATTCGCCGTCTTCGGCGGATGGATTCGCAAGGGGAACGCGTCGGGCGTGCCGGACGAGGTGTCGGGCGCCACGCTCCAGGCGGTAGTGGATACTTTTATTCCGTCCGACGATGACCCGGGGGCGGTCGAGGCGGGCGTGGCAACCGAGCTTCGGGAGCGATTGAGAGCCAATCGCTGGCACCGCATCATCTACCAAAGAGGCCTGGACCTCCTGGACCAGATCGCACATGAGCGGCACGGCGTCGCTTTCTCCGGGCTTACGCTGAGCGATCGGACCACCTTGCTGGAGTCCCTCCTGACCGGGCCGCATGCCGCCGGTCTCCAGTTCTTCCTGCGGGCGCGCAGCGACGTGCTCGATCTGTTCTACACCTCACCCGCCGGTCAGCGGATGCTGGAGTACGTCCCACCTGCCAATGGGTACCCAGATTACGCGGAGCCCATCGATTGAAACCGAATCAAGCACGACAAGTGCTTGATTCAGCGTAGCCCGATACGGACATGTGACGGATCCGGCACGTTGCCTTATCCTCTGGACAAAGGCGCAGGAGAGCCCTTCTTCAGCATCCTGCTAGGGGAGACTGGCACAGCTCGCAAGCGGAATGTCGAAGGAGTAGGCATACAATCCGACGATTTTGATATTCAGCAGCACGTTGCCAGCCAGGCCGTTCGTGCCGGGTCCGTCGAACTGGACCGAACCGCTTATGACAATGCCGGCGACCTCGAGCTGGACAGTGCCGGGAATATCGCCGGGCAACTGCCCACTCTTCGCGGCAAAGGGGCCGACCACCACATTCGTTACGGCGTTGTCCACCACGTCCACACAAATGGGCAACGGCGATTCAAGCGAAGACACATTGCCCGCATATGCGCGCGGCGCGAGCAGATCGAGTATGGGTGTCGCATCGGCACTCTCCGCGACGCCGGAATCGGTGAATCCGGCAAATTCTCCATTAATCGCGCTGGTCTGGGCATGGGCGGGGAGCACCACCGCTTGAACGACGGGCGTGACCCAGTTCCGGGGCAGCGACGGCGCCGTGGTCAATACACCGCCGCCGAGCACCAAAGACTTCAGCAAACGGCGCCGCGAGGACAGGAGCGTCTTCTTCACGTGTTTCTCCCTTCTTCGTGTCGTACGGACTCGGGCAGTATAGGAGCTTCCAGCAGCGATGGCCAGTTCCGCCCGGACCTCTTAGACCTCCCGCCACAGGATCACGGCAGGCATCACCACGAAACGCCACGCTCCCGGCTGTGGTGGATACTTTCGTACGCGCCGACGGCGATACGGGAGCCGTCGAGGCGGGCGTCGCATCCCAGCTTCGCAAGCGCTTGAGAGCCAATCGCCGGCAACGCATCATCTGCGAAAGAGGCCCGGGCCTCCTGGACGGGATGGCGCGCGAACGACGCGGCGCAGCTTTCGCCGGGCTTCCTTTGGAACGATCGGACCACTTTGCTGGAATCGCTGCCAACCGGAGGCCACGCCGCGGGCTTCCGGTTGTACTTGCGGGCGCGCAGCGACGTGCTCGATCTGTTCTACACTTCACCAGCCGGTCAGCGGATGCTGGAGTACGTTCCGCCCGCCAACGGATACCCCGACCATGCGGATCCTGTCGATTGAAGCCCCCTACGCGCCCGAAGCAGCGACATTGGGGCACACGCCGGACGAAGTATCGAAAAGATAGACGTAGACCATCCCACCACCCGTCAACGTCAAGCTGCCCGCCAGACCGTTACTGCCGGGCCCGTCACATTGGATTTCACCGCTGGTGTCCCCCAAGATGAGGCTGACATCCGGCACTGAATCCAAAGAACTCCCTGTGCATCGGCGCACGGCCCGCCGTGAAGGACGCCGGTGGGACGCGAGCATCCACGGCAGTGTTCTATGGCCCGAGCGCGACGCCACATGGCCCCGGAGCGATGTCGTAGCCGTAGACTATCGGGGATCCCCCCTGCGGGGTCAGCACCACGCTGCCGGCTAGGCCGTTGCTGCCAGGGCCGTCAAATTCGATGAAAGCTCCGTCGAAGGTGCTGCTGAGACTCGACACGTCGAGGGGGACGCTCCCTGGTATGTCCCGCGGCACAGCGGCGCTTATCGGAGTCAAGACATATGTGTTCGAAGCGAGAACCAGTACACTCGTGACGCTGTTGTTGGCCACCTCGGCACAGATCTGGTTCTGCGTCGACGTGTTGATGGCCGCTCCGGCGTAGACGCGGGGCGCGAGAAGATCGAGGATCGGTGTCGCCTCCGCAGACACCTGACCGGTGTTGGCAAACCCCGCAAAATGGCCGTTGATGGCGCTGGTCTGGGCGTGGGCGGGAAGCACCACCGACTCGACCACGGGTCTTACCCACTTCTCCGGCAATGACCGCGATATGGTGAGGATGCTGCCGCCGATCATGAGCGACTTCAGGAGGCGGCGTCGGGAAGGTCGTAGATCGTTATTCATATCTTCTCCTCCTCGCTGGGCGTGTCGCGGAACACTCTACACCATCGGATAACGGACCGCAAAGTGCGGCCGGCTCCCGGACTCCCTTGTCCGGACGCCCACAGGCGGCACCGTCCTCCCTTTGTTCGGCAATGACACAGCGATGCTCGATATTTCAACGCATGCCGCGAGCCCACTTCGAGGCCCTCGTCGCTCTTTTCCTGCGCGCCAGGGCCTGACAGGCATGAGGGATCGCACAATGGCGCGGATGACGGAGTCACACGTTTCCAGTCCACCAAAGGATCACTACCGGCATCACCAGAAAGGCAGCCAACGTCTGGAAGGTGATGATGGAAGCCATGGCCGGTGCGTCGCCGCCGAGCTGCCGGGCAAGAATGTAGGAGGAGGTCGCGGTCGGGGTCGAAAGGGCAATGGCCAGCACGATCGCCGGGACGCCGGTCAACCCGGTGATCCCGATCATCAGCGCCGCGATGAGCGGTTTTGCACCGAACTGCACGAGCGACGATACGGCAGCCGGCTCGAGATGGCGCTGCATCGACTCGGGCTGCAGCGCGGCACCCACCGCGAGCAACCCCAGCGGAAGGGCTGCGCGGCCCAGGACTTCTAGGACCTTGTCGGCTACGCCGGACACGCCGATGCCGCTCAGGCTCAGAGCCCAACCCACCGCGCAGGCCAGGATCAGGGGATTGCCGAACACCGCGCGGGCCAGCGGAACCACTCCCCGGACCCTGGCATGGCCCCACGCCGCCAGGGCCGCGATGCAAAGCAGGTTGATGATCACGATCATGAAGCCCGCCGCTACCGCCGCCAACGCCAGGCCCGCGTCCCCGAAGAAGGTCTGCGCCACCGCCAGGGCTATGTAGCTGTTGAAGCGCACTCCGCCCTGAAAGATCGAGGTGAACGTGGGCCCGGGAACAGACGCCCGCAGCCGATGCCACAGTGTCAGGAGGGCGGCCGCCGTCAGGAGCGTACCGGCGATGGCCACCAGCATCCCGGGCCACGGCACACCCGCCACGCTCTGGGCCCCCAGTGTGCGCACCAGCAGGCAGGGAAACAGCACGAAGTAGGTCAGCTTCTCGAGGCCCTCCCAGGCGTCGTCCGAAAGGAAACGGGCCCGCTTCAAGCCGAGCCCGACGAGAATGGGGACGAGTATCGGAACCAGTGCTGCTGTGATTTCTCCCATCGATCTCGCGAGTTTCCGGTTGTTCTGGTCGGGATCCGGCGGACGAGCTCAGACGTACCGCCCGGGTCTCGTGTCCGAAACCACCCCCGGCGGCGTGTCGCAGTTTACACGACCGCGTATCCTACGATTACGACATCGGGAGCCAGCGGCGGGTGCGCACGGGTACCGCACAAACACCGTGCAAACCTGGGGGCGGCCGCCAGCACCCGCGGCGCTGCCGTCCGCTCTGAAGCCTCGTGATACACTACGAAGACATTGAATCAGACCACCTAGCCTTTTTCGATGCGAGACATTCTGTCTCGCGCGACCAGGTTGTTTCCCACAGCCTGCCAGAACGCAAAAGCGTCGAGGAAGCCATGAGCACCACCGAACTGACCCTGGACGAAATCCATTCCCTTGCCAGGACGGCGTTGACGGCCGCCGGCTCCAGCGACGAGATGGCGGATGCTGTCGCCGACACCGTGATGCGCGCCGAGCGCGACGGCTCCCTCTCCCACGGCTTGTTCAGGATTCCCGGCTACGTGGCGTCCTTGAAGAGCGGTAAGGTCAACGCCAACGCGGACCCCAAGGTCGAGACCGTGACCCCGGTGATGATTCGCTGCGACGGCGACAACGGTTACGCGCCGCTGGTCCACGCGCGGTGCCTGGGGACACTCGCGCAGGCGGCCAAGGAGTATGGCATCGCGATGCTGTCCATCGTCCGCTCCCATCATTTCGCGGCCCTGTGGCCGGAGACCGAAGCGCTGGCGGAGCAGAACCTCGCGGCTTTCACCTGCGTCAACTATATGCCCATGGTGGCGCCCTTCGGTGCCAAGGAGAAGCTCTACGGCAGCAACCCGGTTTCCTTCGCCTGGCCGCGTCCAGGCAAGACGCCGGTGGTGTTCGACATGGCGACGGCGGCGATGGCCATGGGCGAGATCCAGATCGCGGCCCGTGACGGCCACGAGGTGCCCCCGGGCACGGGCCTGAACAAGGCGGGAGAACCGACGACGGACCCCAACGAGATCGCCGAAGGCATGCTGCTGCCCTTCGGCGGCTACAAGGGCTCCCATATCTCGATGATGGTGGAGCTGCTCGCCGGACCTCTGGTCGGCGAGACCGTCAGCTTCGAGACCGCCAGGACCGACAATGCCGACGGCGGTCCCCCGGCCGGCGGACAGTTCATCCTCGCCATGTCGCCCGACATCACCTCCGGATCGCCGAGCTGGGCAGGGGCCACGAATGCGTTCTTCGACAAGCTGAAATCCCTCGGCGACGACCTCCGCCTGCCCGGCGAGCGCCGGCATAAGAACCGCCTGAACACCGGCCCCCGGTCCGTCAACACCGAGTTGGTCGGCAAGATCAGGGAGCTGGCGGGCCTTCCGGGAGATTGAAACCCGTGGGTGGGTCGGAATTCATTCCGGCAAGGCGAAGTCCGCGTGGCATCGTCATACTCGACCGCTGTGCTGTGGGATGCGAAGTTGTCGGGATAAATCCCGACCCACAGGTGCCAGGGATCAGGCGACGCGGTGTCCGCCGAGCAATGTGGGTCGAATATCGTTCCCGACGATCTCCGACACTCCCCACATCCTCTGTGGGTCGGAATTCATTCCGACAAGGCGAAGTCCGGGTGACGTCGTCATACTCGACTGCCGTGCCGTAGGATGCGAAGTTGTCGGGATAAATCCCGACCCACAGGTGCCGGGGATCGGGCGACGCGGTGTCCGCCGAGCAATGTAGGTCGACGTTCATTCCGACTGAGAGCAATGTCGGGCTGAAGCCCGACCTGCAGGAGACAGGGATTGTCGCCGTGGGAACCCTTTGATCTACAGATAAGGATCCAGCCAACCCAACCCCTCGAGTGTCGTCGTTGTCGGCCTGTACTCGCACCCGATCCAACCGTCATAGCCGAGGTCGTCGATGCATTCGAACACGAACGGGTAGTTGATCTCCCCCGTCCCCGGCTCATGGCGTCCCGGATTGTCGGCGACCTGGAAATGCCCGATGCGCTCGATGAGGCGTTCTATGGTCGGCGTCAAATCCCCCTCCATGACCTGCATGTGGTAGACATCGTATTGCAGCCCCAGATTGTCCGAGCGCACGGTATCCATGATGTCCGCCACCTGGCGGGTGTGGGTCAGATAGAACCCGGGAATATCGCGGGTGTTGATCGGCTCGACGAGCAGCCTGATGCCGGCGCGGGAAAGCTCGTGGGCAGCGAACTCGAGGTTGTCGATCAAAGTCGTGCTCACGGCGTTCGGATTGGTGCCGCGCGGCGTGATGCCGGCCAGACAATTGACCTGGCGGCAACCGAGCGTGGTAGCGTACTCGATCGCCAGGCCGATGCCTTCCTGGAATTCCCCGACCCGGTCCGGGTGGCAGGCGATACCGCGCTCTCCCGCCTCCCAGTCGCCCGGCGGCAGGTTGTGCAACACCTGCGTCAGGCCGTGCTTCTCGAGGAGGCCGGCCAGCAGCTCCTTGTCATAGGCATAGGGAAACAGGTACTCGACGCCCTGGAATCCGGCGCCGGCAGCCGCCTCGAAGCGGTCGAGGAAATCGACCTCGGTGAACAGCATGCTCAGGTTGGCACAGAACTTCGGCATACACCCCCCCTTTCCGGCGACGATACCACGCTATCCCCGCGACGCGAAGACGTCGCTGGAGACGATTGAACAGCCGAACTCGCGCATCGCGTCCACCATGGCTTCCCAAAGGAACTCCGCCGAGGCGCTGTCGGCGAGTATGTAAAAGGCCGGCTCGATGTCCTCGCCGACGCGGACGATGATGCCGCTCAACCTGGCAATGGAAGTCTGCGCGACGCTTCCCTTGTCGAAGTGTTCGGGTCGCAGGTCAACGCCGCACAGCTTGGCCAGCATCTGCGGCGCACGCGGGCCCCCTACGGCGAACCAGGCGTGTGAATGGCGGCGCGGTACGGGATAGCACAGGCGTCTCTCGTCCAGCTCCCAGGCCTTCTCCAGCTCGTCGCAAAGCGACGAGCGACGCCCGGCGTCGGACAACACCAGGTGCTCGTCCCGCGACAAGGCCGCGATCAAGGCGCCGTCAGCCCTCTTCACGGCGCGGTTGGGCCTCTCGGGAAGCCGACACCCGCGGGCTTCGAGCCACTGCGGTGCCTCCCTTCCCTTGAATCCGATGCGCGGAAGAGCCGTCAGGTCGGCGAGCCTCAGACCGGGTCCACTCCCCTCATTGCCGGGATGGCTCCGCGCGACGTTCGCGGCGGGGCTGAAGAAATGCCTGTCATCGGCTGTGAAACTCATCTTCATGTCTACATCTCCTGGCGCCGGTTGTCCGGGTCGTAGAAAGGCAGGTCCGCCACCCGCGCCCGAACCCGT